>DUHU01000161.1 GCA_013330765.1 Candidatus Poseidoniaceae archaeon
CGTGGCCGAGGTCCCTGTGGGGTACGGGACGCTCTTCCCAGACGCACGTTCGCCCATCAGCGGAATCCTCCACGAGTCCGACGTCCACGCTGGTTCCAGAGCGCCCGAGGGGCACCGTTTGTTCCGGCTGATGGTTCCGCACGCCCGGTGGAACGGGGAGGAGGCCAGCATCCGCGCGGCCTTGCGTGACGCGCTTTCCCCTGCCGAACCCCGCCTCTTCCGCGTCTTGGGAACCCAGCGTGTGCCGGCGCTCCGCCCGGGTCACATGCAGCGGGTCGCGGAGCACGCAGGACCCTGGTCATGGATCGGTTGGAACGCGACCGGAGTGGCCATCACGCATGTCGTGTCTGAGGCCGAACGCCTCGCCGACCTCATGCGACAAAAGCACGCTCAATGAGCGAGTGAACACCAGCCACCCACGTGGGTTCGTCGTTCAGGCAAGGCACCACGCGGAAATCCTTGCCACCGGCCTCGATGAAGGTCTCACGGAGTTCGATCTCAAGTTCTTCCAAGGTCTCGAGCCCGTCCACGACAAAGGCCGGGGCCACGACGGCGACGTTGGTGACGCCTCGCTTCGCCAGGTCCACCACGGCCGACGTGGAGGCCGGAGTCAACCACTTGACCGGCCCAATGCGGCTCTGGTAAGACAGCGACCAGCGGTCCTCAGGCAAGCCAAGCGCTTCGACCACGGCGGACGTCGTCATGTTGCAGTGGTGCGCGTAACACATCGCGTTGGCCGAACACGCAGTAGCGCAGCAGTTCTCCACTTTCTGGCAGTGTGCTCGAGTGGGGTCCGCCCGACGGACGTGTGAGAGCGGCAAACCGTGGTAGGAAAAGAGGATGTGAGCGCCGTCGTCAACGGCGTCCTGCAGGCTTGCGGTCAGCGGCTGGACGTACTCCGGTTCGGTTTCGAAATGCTCCAGACGCCGAAGCGAAGGCGCCCATGCCATGTCGGACAAGACCTCCTCGGCCCGCTTCATGGCGCTCCCGGTCGTGGCTTCCGCATGCTGTGGGAACATGGGGGCGAGCAGCAGTTCGTCGACGCCCTCAGCGCGGAGCGCTTCAAGCCCATCTTGCATGCTGGGCACGCCGTACCGGAAGGCGTGCGCGACGGCCAAATCCCCGTCGCGTTCCTGCAAAGCAGCGACCATGCGATCCGAATGGACGCGCAGAGGTGCGCCCTCGTCCATCCAAATCTTGGCGTAGGCGGGCGCAATGCGCTTGGGGCGCGTTCGCAGGATGATGCCACGGACCAACAGATGACGCAGCGGAGCGGGCAAATCGATGACGTCGGGGTCAAGCAGGAACTCACGCAGGTAACGCCGGACCGCCTCTTCCGTCGGCGCTTCCGGCGTGCCGACGTTCATCAGCAGGACGCCGCGCTTGCCCATGGTCACGCCTCGACCCGGCGAACATAGGGCTTTGCTTGTCGCTCAGGGGCGTTCCCCTCGCGAAACACATCACGTGCGTGTGAGTTTGAACACCGAAGACGTGATGCTCGACAGCCCTCGTTCACGCTCGTCGTCCAACACCAGGCGCTCAAGGCACTCAACGTCGAAACCTTCCGCGAAGAAACGCTGGACGTCCTCGTCGTGCAACGCAAAGGGTGGACCGTCCATCTCTTCCTGAGGGTAGGCGAAGGTGATGAGCAAGCCGACCGCGCCGGACTTGGTCTGTTGCCGGAGTTGTTCCACGTAGGCCTCACGCATCGTGTCGGGCAGGGCGATCATCGCTGCACGGTCGTACCACGCGTCGGCCTGAACGGTGCCCGGCGCAAGCCCGAGCGCATCGCCCTGAAGCAAGGTGAACGGCCCGCTGCTGTGCCGCACATGGTCGGCGTGTTCGGTGCGTTCGGGGGAAAGGCCCGCCTCGTCGAAGAAGGCCTTCACGCCCTGTTCGACCAGTTCGAGCCCGACCACGGCATGTCCTCGCTCGGCCAACCAGTGCATGTCGAGGGATTTGCCGCACAGCGGAACGAGCACCTCGCAGCCCTCAGGGGCGCCGATGGAAGGCCAGTGCTCGACCATCTGGTCGTTATGAACGGCCCGATGCCAACCGATGTGTTCGGTCGCCCACCGGTGCTGCCAGAACGCCATGCATGGGCGTACGTCACGCGTTTGATGAATCCTTGCGCAGAAGGCATTGAACGAAAACTATAAATGTTAATAACACATGTCCATTAGTGATGTTTTGGAAAATTGATGCGGATGAACGAGGCACTGCGACGACGCTTGGTCAAGCCCGAGCACAACTCCTCCAAGACGGTTCTTGGGGCTTGAACGAGATGGCCGTGGAGGCGATCAACGGCGTGGCCTTGGGCCTCCGGCAGGGGTGGTGCCTCCACGTGGACGTGGCCGACAACGACGAGGTGCTCTTTTTGCGGGCCATGGACGACTTTGCTGCGGCGATGCAGCCGCTCGGTCTGCACGCTGAGCCGGGCTTTTTCATCAATCGGAAGAAGACCTCCGTTCGCAACATTGTGCAACCTGGCCTTCCCTTCACCACCCGCGTCCGTTTCAAGGACTGGCCGGTGGAATTCGTCCACAGGGCCGTCATCGCCATCTCGTGCTCACCAGAGGTGGCCAGCGCCATGTTGGACCGTTACGCCGTTGCGGTGGCTGGTCGTGGCCGCTTCTTTGATCGGAGGGCATGGCAGCCGCCGAACAACGTTCGCGAGGAGATGGCCAAGCTGGCGGCGATGCTCGGGGTTCCTGAAGCGGTCATCGAACATCGCATGGAGCACTTCCCTCAAGGGGCGCTGATGACGCTGGACAACGGACATCAGCTCGAATCCCTGCACGACGCGCCGGACTGGACCTGTGAGTTGTTCTGGGCGTTTGAGACGGGTTTTGACGATCCCTTCAACGACGACAACGCTAGCATCAGCCGGGACCATGCCATCCACGCCATGACGGTCCTCGAGGCCGGTCCAACATGGACGCCTGAAGGGTGGGACGATACGCACGGTAGCACGGATGAGGAGGTGAATCCATGAGCCAGGAAAAGGCATGGTGGGAGCTGAAACCGCTCCAGTTGAAGCACTACAAAACCGCGAGCGGCGCAAGGAAATACGCGCAACGAACGCCGGGCCGTTGGTACATCGCGACCTCCGATGACCGCTGTTTCACCAGCGATGAAGAGAAGGAAGACCTGGGCATCTGGGTGGCCGTCTTGGACACGCGTTTCGAGATCTTCCGGAAGGCGGGCATGGACGTCGATGCGATGTACACCGTCCACGAAACCGTCATTGGGCACGCATCCTGAGGTCCTGGACCCTACCGTGATGCGACGGGCAGATGGATTTCGTTGCGGCGCATGAAGGGCAGCGTGGTCCCAGGATTGTCGTAGACCGCGAGCCGGTACGGACCGCTCACCTCGTGGCCTTCCGCTTCGACCATGGCCTGCAAACGCTGGGCGAGCCTCGCGACTTTGGCCGGTCGCGACAGGCCGCTGAAGGCCAGCACGGCGACGGTATGGGCCTCCACGTCGAGCAGGTGAACCCCCGCATCCCGAGGTGTGGGCAACGCGTCAAGCGCGTGTTCGGAGGGCATCGTGAAGGCGAGCATGGAGGCTGAATCTTCCTCCCACAGGTGCACCGGGGCGGTCATGGCGATCCGCATCCCGGCCTCGTTTCCACCGAAGATGTAGCCGGCGACCCGACGGAAGGCGCTGCCGTCGCTGCCTTGGCCGGGCCCGGCTTTCTGGACGCGGGCTTGGACCGTGGGCGCGTAACGGCGCACCTCGAAGCCGTCGTGGGTGGCAAGCACCTCGTGGGCCGGTTCCTCAAGTCCTCCGGCCATGTTGCTCCCCAATCCAACGGCTCCCATTCCTCTTGAAGACGCTTTATATCGACTCGTAAATTCTCGCGTCCATGGGTGAGGGGCTTGTTGAGGCCTTCGTCGAGGAAATTTCGACCCTTGAGGGCCCTGCGAGGATGACCGATTTCTTCAACGCCTTCTACAAGAAGCACGGCACCGACAAGGCGGGTTTGAGGGAAGCCTTGGAGGCGCCCACTTCCGGTACGTGGGCAAACGCCCTCGGTTCGAGGTATTCCAACCTCATCACCATCACACCCCACCATTTCCGGCCCATTCGTGCGGGCCAACCTCAACGCCAGGGCGACGACGCTCAGCACGGCCCTCACTCACGCCTCCCGGAAGGGTTGGCCAACCACGTCAAGCGATGGAAGGCCACGGTCGCGGCCTTCGTGTCCAGCGGTTCGAAGATGAAGAAGCGGCAAAACCGACGCGCCATCGCCACCGCCGCAGCCGGGACGCCGTGTCCGACCTGTGGTCGAAACCTTCGAGCAAGCGGGAAGCGGCGCGGCACCTACAGCACCGTTGAACACATCGTACCCCTCAACCTTGGAGGAGACAACACCTACACCGGTGCATTCCCCCAATGCGTGGCGATGTGTTTCGATTGCAACACGGTTCGCAACACACTCGTCGCCAGGGAAAAGGCAAGCAGAACCGGCACGTCTCCCGACCGCTTTGACGACCTCGTGGAATTCCTCATCTTGCAGGTCTACGATCCTGAATCGATCGGGGACTCTCCGCTCTGGAAAGCGTTTGACCGGGAATTCACGTTGAGGACGAAACGGTCGCCTGAACCGGTCTCACACCGTAGCGGAGCCAGCAAGCGTTCCACGTCGAAGATGGATGCTCGAACGTGGGTCGTCGTCCCTGGCCCGTCCACCAATCCTGCGGCCTTGGTCCATGAGGTCTCGCTGGGTCGCATCGAGTCCCACACCGACCGCATCGTCATCGTTCGGCAAGAAGACGCGTCACGCACGGACCTTCGCCCGTGGATCCGATTGGACTTCCAACCCATGATCGCTCCCTTTGGAGCCTCGGATTTGCACCTCAGCGTGGCCAAGTTGACCTACCAACGCAAGGGATTGGTGGACCTCTGGATTCATGCCTCGCTCTCCTCCGATGCGCTGGAATCGCTCGTCACGACGATGGGCGGTCACGTGACAGAGTTCACCGGCCATGCCGACCGCGATGGCTCAATAGGCGGTATCGGCTTCTTTGGACGCTTGCTTGCGTTGTTCCGACCTCGAAAGCAAAACCCTCCGCTGCGTCTCGATGCAAAAGAAGCGCCTCCGTCTGACACGGGCGCCACTTCGTCAGA
>DUHU01000091.1 GCA_013330765.1 Candidatus Poseidoniaceae archaeon
GACGTGCTCCACGGTGGCACCGCCATGGCCGAGGCTCCTGTGCTCGAAGACACCGAGCGCACGACCGGTCGAGTCGCTCTTCGCAAGAACATCGCCGCCGCCATGGCGCTCTCTGGAGCGGTCCGCAGCACCCTTGGCCCAAAGGGCTTGGACAAACTCCTCCTTGACGACCAAGGCAGGACCCTGGTCACCAACGACGGCGTGACCGTGCTTGAAACCGCGCGGGTGGAACATCCCGTGGCGAGGATGTTGATCGACGCTTCATCGGCCCAAGACCGTGCTGCTCGGGACGGCACCACCTCCGCCGTCGTGATTGCGGCTGAACTTCTCCGGAACGCCTGGCATTTGGTGCTTCAAGGGGTGCATCCCAGCACCATCGTCCGGGGATACCGGATGGCCGAAACGGAGGCGTTGGCCCATTTGGAAGGCCTGGCGTTCGAGGGCAGCGACGAGGACCTCGTCACCGCGGTTCGCTCCAGCCTTGCAGGAAAGTCCAGTCAAGGCGTCCAAGAGCGACTCTCTTTCTTGGCCATGGAGGCCGCGCGATGCGTCGAGCGGACGGTGGACGGAATCACAGAAGTCGACCCAACACGGGTCTCGACCGTGGTGGCCGTGGGTCGCCCAGCGATTGATTCTGAGATCATTGAAGGTCTTGTGATGCAGAAGCGACGCGCACATCCAGACATGGTTCGCACGGTCGAAAACGGCACCATCGCCTTGCTCGACGCGGGCATCGAACGTCGAAAAATGCGTGGCGACGTGACCTTCCAAGCCACCAGTCCGGAGGTGCTCGACGACCTGCGCCGTCGCGAGGCCGAACGGCTTCTGGAGGACGTCGAAACCATCGCAGCTGCCGGTGTGAACGTCTTGGCCGTGTCCGGAGCCATCGATGACGAAGCCCATCGGCGACTGCTTGACGTCGGCATCCAAGCCTTCCGTCGCGTTTCAAGCTCCAACTTGGATTTGCTCGCACTCGCCACAGGAGCCACTGTATTGCACCATGTGGACGCACTGCAGGCTGAATCGTGTGGGCAGGTGCTGGAGAGCCAATCGCACATGCTCGGCGACCTCCACCACTGGACGGTCCGAGGCCAAGGACCTGCGGCAACCCTCATCGCACGGGGAAGTGGCGAGGAAATCGCCGATGAAACCTCTCGTTGTTTCGATGACGCACTCGGGGTCGCTGCGCATCTTCGCAAAGACCGCAGGCTGCTGGTCGGCGGTGGCGCCAGCCACGTCCATCTTGCACGCCACCTTCGGCGCTTTGCAGAAGCCACACCAGGTCGTGAGCAATTGGCCATCGATGCCTTCGCAGACGCCCTTGAAGTGATCCCGCGGGCCTTGGCAGAAAACGCAGGCCTGGACCCAATCGATGCCCTTCTCGACGTCACCGCTGCGCAAGCCGAAGCCCGTGAAGGCGCAGAACGAATCGGCCTCCATCTTGACCGCCGTGAACCGGCTGACCTCGGAAAAGAGGGCGTGTTGGAGCCGCTCAACGTCATCAAGCCGACCGTCAGCGGCGCAACAGAGGCGGCGGCGGCGGTTCTCCGCATCGACGACGTCCTCTGGGCCCGGCTCGAAGCCCAAATCCCGGACGACATCCAGGCTCAAATCGATGCCATGGGCGAGCGCGACGCGTGATTCACCCACGTTTCGGAACCTCGGAAAACCATTCTGTTTCAACACGAGCGTTCATATGCCGTCCGACTGCCCGGCGCATGTGACTTCCAAAGAGGATGCTGTGGCCGTCGGTATCGACGACCTTGCAATTCACGTCCCTCGGTTGTACCTCGACATGCGGGAGTTCGCTGAACTCCGCGAAGCGGATTATGACAAGCTCAACAAGGGCCTTGGCCTCTCTGCCATGGCCATCCCGGACGTCCACGAAGACACCGCAACCATGGGCGCCATGGCCGTCATGCGACTCATCGACCGCAACGGACTCGACCCGCGCGGCATTGGGCGCCTCTACCTCGGGACTGAATCCGCCCTCGACGGCGCCAAACCCACGGCGACGTACATCGTTGACATGCTCACGCAACGCTATTCAGAACGCTACGGCGAAGATTGCTTCCAGAACTGTGACGTCGTCGACATGACCTTCGCGTGCATCGGCGCGGTCGATGCACTCCACACCACGCTGGATTGGTGCGCTCGCAGCACCAACGACGACGAGCGCATCGGCATCGTCGTGTACGCGGACAATGCGAAGTACGAACTCGGTTCGCCGGGCGAGTACACCCAAGGCGCCGGTGGCGGCGCCCTGCTCATCCGTCGTAACCCTCGCTTGCTTGAGATCCCGGACTGCTGGGGCATCTCCACCAGCCCCGCTCATGATTTCTTCAAGCCACGACGTGAAATGAGCCTCCGGGCCGTCATGGGTGACGTGCTGGACTTGGCCCGAGAAACAGGAGCGACCCTGAAAGAAGGCATCCTCGACCGAATGGTACGGCACCTTCCAGGATCCGCCCTTCGAAGGCTCGGCATTTTCGCTCACGGCGAAGAGCGCATCAGCATCCATCGTGACGAACCGGTCTTCGACGGCCAGTACTCAAACCGGTGTTACCAGAACGCCGTGCGCGACGCTTTCATCGATTTCCAACGCCGTGCTGCCCGTACCGGCCGCTACACGCACGATGAGGACGAACGTTTCACTGAACAGTGGGAACGGATCATCATGCACTTGCCCTACGCCTTCCAGGCCAAACGCATGTTCCCCGCCGTGTTCCACCGCGATCGCGAAGGTACGGCGATGTGGAACGACGTGGAAGCCATCGTTGGCGCTCCACCGACCCGAGAGGAGGGCCAAGACGAGGCCGCGTGGGAGAAGGCCATGGACCAATACCGTCGGGCCATTTCCAAAACTGAGGCCTACGTTGCCTTCCATCGGGACCGCATCGAGAAGGGCCAACGCGCCAGCAGCCTGATCGGGAACCAGTACACAGGGAGCATCTTCCTCGCGCTGATGTCCACCTTTGAGTCCGACCTTGAGGACAACACCAACCTTGACCGTGTCCAATTCGGGCTTTGTGGTTACGGATCTGGGGCCAAGGCCAAGGTGTTCGAAGGTACGGTGAGTCCGAGGTGGCGCGAAGTCGTGTCCCGTTGGAACCTCTTCGAGCGGTTGGCCGGACGCGTGGCCATCGATGCCGTGGTCTACGAAGAACTCCACAAAGGAGTGCGCGAGGATTCCGTCGTGCCTCCCAACGGAGAATTTGTCCGCAGCGAAGAAGAGGAAAGCGACCTCGAGGGCGCTCGCCGCTACTCGTGGATTTCCGCTTGAACCGCTCAGGTCAAACCTCAAGGGTCGCGCACCCAAGCCTCGGCCATGGAGGCCCGCGACACGATGATGGCGTGGACCAAAGTCCGTGACGAAGCAGACGGGTTCGACCTTGTCGAACACCCAGTCCCGACACCTGGACCCGGTGAGGTCCTCGTTCGAACCAAAGCAACCAGCATCTGCGGCACCGACCTGCACATCTGGCAATGGGACGAATGGAGCCGTGAAAACGTCCCGCTTGGAACGGTCACAGGTCACGAAACCTGCGGTGAGATCGCGGCTTTGGGAGAAGGCGTGACCGATCGGAACATCGGCGACCTCGTCGCGATCGAATGCCATCTTGCCTGCTGGGATTGCCCGCGCTGTCTGGAAGGAAACGCCCACATCTGCGAGCGTGGGAGCATCTTCGGCGTTCACAACCACGGCGCATTTGCACCTTACTTCGTCATCCCCGCAGTCAATGCCCGACCCGTCCCGAAAGGACTGCGGCCAGAACACGCTTCCATTCAAGACCCCCTCGGGAACGCCATCCACACCTTGACCGGTGGACCCGTCGAGGGAGCGACGGTGGCCGTGCACGGGCTTGGCCCGATCGGCTTGTTCGCGGTCAACGCGGCGAAGGCCATGGGCGCCACCAAGGTGATCGCCATCGATTGGGACAATCGATTTCGAATGAGCCTCGCCAAAGAACTGGGCGCCGATCTCGTGCTTGGGAAAGAGCACGACGTGGTTGCAGAAATTCTTGCAGCGACCGAAGGGCGGGGCGTGGACAACTCCTGTGAGTTTTCAGGCTCGCCTGCCGCCCTCGCAAATGCGGTGGTGTCGACCAGGATGGGGGGATTCGTCAACGTCCTCTCCGTCTACGGCAACACCATGACAGAGGTGCCCATGAACGAGGTCGTGTTCCGGTACCTGCACGTCAAAGGCATCAACGGTCGAAAGATGTGGAGCACTTGGGACCGAATGCACGCCCTGCTCGAAGCAGGCGCCATCGACGTGGAACGGGTCGTGACCCACACCTTGCCGGTGGCTGAATTCAAACAGGGCATGGAACTTTCCGGAAGCGGTGAATGTGGGAAAGTCGTCCTGACCTTCCCGGACGCTGTTTCGGCCAAACCGTGAAACCACGTGACCTGCACCCTGAGGCATGGGCGACCCACGCCAAGACCTCCACCAAGGCGTCTTTGCGTTTGGAATCCCACTCAGTTTGCGCGGCTGGATTGCGATGGGCATCGGCGCGCTGATGCTGGTCATTGCCGTCCCGACCTTCCTGCTGGCCGGCACCTTGGTCGATGCTCCTCCTCCTGGAGAGGTCCCTTTGGTGAGCGACCCCGGCGGTGAACAACCCGACGACGCCCCCACCGTCCTCCGAGAAGGGAGGCAGGGCGCGGCAGGCCATTGGGTTCGCACCACGGCGAAAACCACGGAAAACTATGCCGAAATCACGTGCACCACCAACGAGGACGGCGAAGAGTCGTGGAGCTTGTACGTCCTCAACGACCGTTCGGAGTTTCTCCTGCCAAACGGCGACCGCCTCGTCCTGACAAACCCAAGCGCTCCGCACGGGTACCCGACCCCTGGGTGCCAAGACTACACCATTCGAGCCAACGAAGACGTGCAATTGTTGGTGTTCGTCAATCACGAGACCGGCGAGGAGGAAGTTCTTGGCGTCGGTGTTCGCGACGAGCGTGCCCAACGACCTCTGGGTCGAATGACCGCCTTCACCACCTCGTTTGGAACGCTTGCGATTGCTTGCCTTGTCCTGATGGGGGCGACGTCGCCGCCAGGAGCAGGCATGCTGAAGAAGTTGCAACGCGCTCATGATCCGCACCCCCGCCTGCACCAAGACGCCGAAGGACTGCGCTATGCGGTGGCCCCGGAATGGTCGGGGGATCA
Source organism: Candidatus Poseidoniaceae archaeon (assembly GCA_013330765.1). Taxonomy (GTDB): domain Archaea; phylum Thermoplasmatota; class Poseidoniia; order Poseidoniales; family Poseidoniaceae; genus MGIIa-L3; species MGIIa-L3 sp12206u. Next base: position 5,177 of record DUHU01000091.1, read on the forward strand.
ACACGATTGGGTGTTTGACCCACCGGGCGTCGAAGCGTGGAACCGCACCATGCCCTATGCTGCAGACAACCCGGAAGCCTTGCTCCCGGAACACCCCAACAACCTCGGGAAACTCCATCTGGCCACCTTCACGATGTATTCCGTGTGGGGCTTGGGCTTCGTCGCGGCCGTGTCGATGCTCGGCATCTACTCCGACCGGGCATACGGCCTCATTGGCCGGTTGATCATGCAAGGTAGCCTGGCGTTGTTCAGTGGCCTTGTTTTCTGGGCCTCATGGGGACGTTGGAAGCGCTTGCACAGCATCATCGACACCCCGACATCACCGATCCGTTCGGTGGCCGTCGGGATGGCGGAAGTCGTCGGCGAGGTCCGACCTGCGGCAACGGGTTCGATGCGGGTCACCGTCGGCACCCAGAGCGTCCCTGGCTCAAGCACGGCCATCACTGCCCTGACCAGCGGCATAGGCAAGGCGGCCATCAAATCGATGACTGGCCAACACCTTCAGCAGCACACCGTCGACGGTGTGGTCGCCTACAAATGGCTGCAAGAGGTCTGGGAAACCCGTGGGAGCGGGGACGACAAGGTCACCAAATGGTGGCACGAGGCCGAGGACCAAGGCTCGACGCCCTTCTTGATTCACGACGGAACCGGTGGCCTTCACGTCGACCCGGAAACGTGGCTGAACCGGTCCTGGTCCTCGGCCAGCCAAGGCAAGGGCTCGCGCATGGCTTCCTTGTTCGGCGGTGGGCGCTCAACGTTCAACTTCGGTCCAGCCATCTTTGATTGGCAGGTCGGGAACATCGTCAGCATTGGCTCGATGACCGGCATCAACCGGCCTCGTCGATGGACGATGCATTG
>DUHU01000003.1 GCA_013330765.1 Candidatus Poseidoniaceae archaeon
TCGGCTCCAACCTTTCACGAGTCAACGAAATCGAAGCCATCGACCGCAACCGTACCTACACCAACAACATCATCGAGATTTACGACCAACTCGGCATCGAAGCCGCCCGTCAAGCGATCGTGGACGAACTCAAGGGGACCCTTGACGGTGCCCGCCTCGAAGTTGACGACCGCCACCTCTTGGTCGTGGCTGACGTCATGACTTCGGAAGGTGAAGTGCGCGCCATTGGCCGCCACGGTGTCTCAGGTACCAAGCACAGCATCCTCGCACGTGCTGCCTTCGAAGTGACGGTGAACCACCTCCTCAAGGCCGGTATCATCGGCGAGCGCGACCACCTGACCGGTGTCGCAGAGAACATCATCGTCGGACAGCCGATTGCCCTCGGCACCGGCAGCGTGGAACTCTTCTACGTGCCCGACGCCTGACCTCACACCATGAGAAGCAACAGTGGAGAATGGAAGTGAACCTATGGACCTAAGCCGACACCTGAAAACCGCCGCCAGCACTGGCCGACTCTTGTTCGGTCAGCGACAGACCCTCGACGCCTGCGCGTCGGGCGAAGCCCGCCTCGTCCTCGTCGCGGCCAACTGTCCGACCGCCTACATCGACGATCTGGGTGCCCGCCACCCAGAGGTCACCATTCACCGCGCGATGATGGTGAACCGCGACCTTGGGGTCGCGGTGGGGAAGCCGTTCAGCATCTCGACGATCTGCATCATTGATGCAGGAGACAGCGACCTGCTCACGCTCGAAAGCAACGTTTGAGCACGGAACAAAAGCCCCTATATGGGGTCCCGGCAGCACAGAACCATGACCCGTGCAGCGTCAGCCATGTTCCTCGTGGTTCTGCTCCTGGCTTCCTTCGTTGGACCATTGGCATCCGTGCAACCGCAACCTGTCCTCGAGGTGGACGAAAGTCAGGAGCCCATGGCCGCTTCCGGACGAAGTTCCAGCAACGGATTCCTCATGTCTGGAGGGACCGGTTCCTCTTCCGATTTGGCTTTCTTCACCTCGGTCGCAACCCACGGACAGGGCGCTTTGGCCGCGCTCCGTTATTCTGCGGACGTCACCTTTGGGAGCCAAACCGTGACGGCTTCGTGCCCCTATCTCGCTCAATTGCAGGACCTCTGCGATGCTGCAGTGGTCGGTCTGAGCGAATCTGGCGACTACACTTGGGGCAGCGCCATCGACACCACCAACGGAGCCGTGACTGGCCTCAGCGTGGCCGCAGGACCCGGTGGTGAAGCCTTCGTTGGCGGGGACTATGTTGGGAGTTTGGTCTTTGGCGGCTCGACTTTTGCTTTCTCTCAAAACGCGGAGGGCTTCGTGGCCAATACCGATCCAATGGGCAATTGGATGTGGTCCACCGGCTACACCACGATCGACGGTGGTTTTGGAGCCACATCATCGGTGACCGACGTGGCCGTGGATTTGGCTGGAAACCACTACGTGACGGGTTATTTCATCGGCGAGACCGATTTCGGTGGCCAGTCGGTCAACGTCAGTGACTTGCAGGCCTTTGTGGCCAAATATTCCCAAAGCGGTATGCTGGATTGGGTCATCGACATCGGTGGCCTCAGCAACGATTTGGGCTTGGCCTTGGCCACCACGCAAACGGGGAACGTGCACGTGGCGATCGTCACCAACAGCGCGACCATCAACGCTGCAAGTTCACTGTATTCACTTGTCGGAACGCAAGACGTCGTCCTGTTTGAGATTGACCCGAGCGGTGCGATCATGTCCATGGACGGGTACGGCGTACCCAACGAAGTCACGAGCATCGGAGGTTTCGAATCCAACGCTCAAGGCGATTTGTTCCTTGGAGGAAGTTTCCGGGGGACCTTGGCCGATTCAGGATGGACCATCACCGCAAACCAAGGCAAAACCGACCTTTTCGTCATCAAGCGTGCTTCGGGCGGTTCTGGTGATTGGGCCGTCTCCGCCGGTTCGAGTGAGAACGACACCGTGGCTGGGCTTGGAATCAACAGCAACGACGAGGTGGTCATCGCAGCAACCCTGTCTGCCAGCGGAACGTTCGGATCCAAAACCACCATTCTTTCAGGAGGTTCTGACGTGGTCCTGGCCGGAATCACCAGTTCCGGTTCATGGGATTGGGCTCAGCGCCTGGCCAGCACCCAAAACGACTACGCGTTCGATTTGACGGTCAACATGACCGATGAAGCGATTTTGGTCGGTGGGTTTGGGGGCAGCATCTCCCAAGGTGGGAACTCCATTTCACCCACGGGGGCCATCGATGCGATGGCTTTCGGGTTTGATCCAGCCACGTTGATTGACACCGATTCTGACGGTGTTCCTGACGTCCGAGACAACTGCCCCACGGTCAGCAACCCCGGTCAAGGAAACACCGATTTCGACGCTGAGGGTGATGCCTGCGATTCTGACGACGACAACGACGGTTTGACGGACAGCTACCCCGATCTTTGCGCCCGGAACGGCCAATACAACTGGACCTCCATGCAAGATTGGGAGAATCCTGCCAATTCCACAGACTGGGACAACGACGGTTGCCGAGATGCTTTGGAAGACGACGACGACGACAACGACGGTGTTGCGGATGCAGACGATGCCTGTCAACACACGAGTTACAGTCCACCTCGCCCTTCATGGGTCTCCAACTCGACCAACGATTTGGACGGCGACGGTTGCCGAGATTATGACGAAGACTTCGACGACGACGGCGACGGTTTCGAGGACGGGGCCGATTCATGTCCATCCGTGGCCGGCACCTCCACCTTGGGCGGTTTCGTCGGCTGCACCGACGGTGACATGGACGGCTGGGCCGATTCCAAGGACGACTGTCCAGACCTTGCAGGAAATTCCACCGCGAACAACACCAACGCTTGCCCCGACCAAGACGGCGACGGCTGGGCTGATCAGCAGGATGATTTCGTCTTCGAACCCACCCAATGGTCTGACATGGACGGCGACGGCTTTGGCGACAATCCCGACGGTGCAACACCCGATGCATGCCCCGAATTTTCGGGCATCTCAACGGTGGACCGCTTCGGTTGTAACGATCCCGATGCCGACGGCCGTTCCTCACCCGACGCGGACTGGACCACGGAGGACGGCGCTGACGCCTTCCCCGCCGATCCTGCTCAGTGGTCGGATACCGACGGTGACGGCCTCGGTGACAATTACAACGACCCTGACTGGGACGACCGCAGTCCGTTCTGGGCAGGAGAATACCTCCAGATCGTGGGCGACTACGACCGCTGTCCTGCAGTCGCAGGGAACTCCACAAAGTTGGGAGTGCTCGGGTGTCCCGACCAAGACGGCGACGGGTACGACAACAACAACGACGCCTTCCCTCGCGATGGCTCGCAGTGGGCCGATGCAGACGGTGACGGCTTTGGCGACAATCCGACCGGGTTTGAGGCCGATGCGTGCCCAGAAACAGCCGGCAATTCCACCGCGGACCGCTTTGGTTGCGGCGATTACGACGGTGATGGATGGTCGGATCCCTTCGACGGTGGTTCCGATGTGGCTCCAGAAGACCCGACGCAATGGAGCGACTCCGACGGAGATCTGTGGTACGACAATCCCGACGGGAACTTCGCAGACCAATGCCCTGATGACCCGGTGGCCAGCGGGGCATTGACCCGTTTGACCGGCATCGACCGCAACGGTTGCCCAGACGCTGACTTCGATGGATACTCTGACCCTGACGCGGACTACAACGCCTCCATGGGTGCAGACGCCTGCCCCGAGGACGGTTACGATGCCAGCATCACGTCAACCATGGACCGTTTCGGTTGCCTCGATTCCGACGGTGACGGATACTCAGATCCGTCCGACGGATGGACCGTTGCCATGGGGGCTGACGCCTTCCCGAACGACCCAACCAAGTGGTTGCCAGAAGTGGCCGGCGACGGAGGCGGAGCCTCGAGCGGCCTTGGAAACGTGGCGATCATCGGCGGTGTTGTGCTCCTGATCGGTGCGGTTGCCGCCGTGCTTGTCCTTCGTGGCCGAGGCGGCTCGGAGCAAGACAAGGCATGGGCGGAAGCTCCGTTGGGGCTTCCACCGATGGAGGGCATGGCTCCTGCCGTGGCCGTACCACCAGGTCTTGCGATGCCTGCGACCAACGTAGCGATGCCACCCGGATTGGTGATGCCGGCACCTGCGCAAGCCCCTACGCCCGCTCCAGCACCGGTCGTTGACCCGGCGGCTCAATCCTACTACGACAACCTGCTTGCACAGGGTTACGACCCCGCATCTGCCTTGATGTACACCCAACAGTACTACCCGACCTTCCAAGCTTGAGCTGTGGGGACAAGGGAAGCCTCTTGAGGCTGGGCTGGGCCCCCGGGGCATGCAGTCCAGCACCGCCTCACCTCCGTTCCTGGTGGCCGACGAAACGTTGGCCGACTTTGGGCGCCTCGAAATCGGCATCGCCGAGCACGAGATGCCAGGCCTGATGGCCATTCGTTCACGGTACGCTCCGCAACGCCCGCTCGAGGGCGTTCGCGTGACCGGTTCGCTGCACATGACGATTCAAACGGCGGTGCTCATCGAAACCTTGGTCGAACTCGGGGCCGACGTCCGTTGGGCCAGTTGCAACATCTTCTCGACGCAAGACCACGCCGCGTCGGCCATCGCAGCCAGCGGCGTGCCCGTGTTCGCTTGGAAGGGCATGAACCTCGAAGAATACTGGGACTGCACCTACCATGCGCTGTCGCATGCTGAGGGCCGCGGTCCACAACTCATCGTCGACGACGGAGGGGACGCCACACTGCTGATTCACAAGGGGTATGAACTGGAACAAGGTGACCGATGGATCGACACGCCCTCGGACAGCACCGAAGAAGCCGTCATCAAAGACCTGCTCCGTCGAATCCATGCCGAAGACGATTCCCGCTGGACGAGGATGGTCGGCGACTTGGTTGGGGTTTCTGAGGAAACCACGACCGGTGTGCACCGTCTGATTCAGCGCTTCGAGGAAGGGAAGTTGCTCTTCCCTGCCATCAACGTCAACGACTCGGTCACGAAGTCGAAATTCGACAACCTCTACGGTTGCCGAGAGTCCCTGGTGGACGGCATCAAGCGTGCCACGGACGTGATGATTTCCGGGAAGCTGGCTGTCGTGTGCGGCTTTGGCGACGTCGGCAAAGGCTCGGCTGCTGCCCTCCGTGCTCAAGGCGCTCGCGTCATCGTCACCGAAATCGATCCCATTTGTGCCCTTCAGGCCGCGATGGAAGGCTACACCGTGACGACCGTGGAAGACGCCCTCGGTACCGCGGATCTCTTCGTGACGGCCACCGGAAACAAGGACATCATCACCCTTGATCACATGCGTCGGATGAAGGATCAGGCCATCGTTTGCAACATCGGTCACTTCGACAACGAGATTCAGGTCGAAGCGCTCCAAGGCGCGGGTGATGTCGGCCACCAGAACATCAAGCCCCAGGTCGATCGCTACGACTTCCCTGAAGGTCACAGCATCTACCTGTTGGCCGAAGGGCGCTTGGTCAACCTCGGCTGTGCTACCGGTCACCCCTCCTTCGTGATGTCCAACAGTTTCGCCAACCAAGTTCTTGCTCAAATGGACCTCTGGGCCAACCGTGAGGAGGCTGAGATCAAGGTCAGCATCTTGCCGAAGCACCTCGACGAGGAGGTCGCCATGCTCCA
>DUHU01000229.1 GCA_013330765.1 Candidatus Poseidoniaceae archaeon
GCAGCACGTTGTTGGCCCCCGGCTGGTGGAAATCAACCGCGACGACCGCGTCGGCGGCAGCCAAAACGTCGGCGATTTCCCAGCCCATGATCAGGCGCGTTGTTTCAATCCCCAAGAGCTGAACCATGGCCCGATTCTGATGATGTTCAATCAACCCACCGTGGTAGATACGCCCGGTCAAACCTCGTCGTTCAACCAAACGCTGAACGGCTAGGGCTGAAGCCAATGCATCTGGGTCGGGGTTGTCGTGGCAGAAAATGGCCACGCTCGATCCTTCTGCCAACCCGGCGAAATGAGCGTCCAGCACCGAGGCGCCTGTGTGCCGTTCTTGGGCACGAACCCGGTCTTTCGCCGCGGAAAGGAGGAGGTCTTCAGGCCGCAACGGGTCCGCGACGCCGGTTTCTCCTTCGGGTTCTGGACCGATGATGGGGACGCCAGGCCAACGGGAACTCAGATCAGCGACCACGTTGTCCGTATCGATAGGTTCCGCGTTCAACACGACGATGAGGTTTGGATGCCTTGACGGCGTAGGTAAATCGTCCACAAGCATGGCTTGGGGGAGCGCAACAACATCGCAACCGTCGAGGTTGTCTTCGGATTGGAGGCTTGATGCCAGCGTCACGACGCAAGTCGGGCGGGAGCGTTTGCACCATGCCGCGAGTCGGGCAAGCGGGTCGCCTGCACCGATAAGGAGGTACATCGAAGCACCTCGAGCGTGCGGTTTCAGAAGGAAACGGCGACGTTCTCGCGCTCGATGCCGACCACTTCGAAGAGGGTCCGTTCCGTGCACGACTTGACACCTGCAACGATGTTCGTTGGGATGGTCTCAATGGCCGTGTTGAAGCTGGTTGCACTCGCGTTGTAGAATTCGCGGCGGTCTGCAATTTGGTTCTCCAGAGCCGTGATCTGGTTCTGCAGGTTCAGGAAATTGGAATCCGCCTTCAACTCGGGGTATTGCTCCGCGACCATGTTGATGCGGGGCATCAGGCCGGACAACATGCCTTCCGCAGAGGCCACACCTGCGACGTCACCCTGCGCCAGAGCGCCAGCGGCGGCCTGTCGGGCCAAGGCGAACTGCTCGAAGATTTCACGCTCATGCGTGGCATACCCCTTCACGGTGTTCACGAGGTTGGGAATCATGTCGTAGCGCTGCTTGAGCAACACGTCGATGTTGGACCACGATTGGTCGACGTTCTTCTCGAGACGAACCAAGCGGTTCCACGTTGAGATAAACCAAATCAGGAGAACTGCAGCAATCACGCCGCCAATGATGAGCTCGATCATGATTCGGGGTCGTGTCCATGCTTTATGAAAGGATTGACGTCACATTACAGACCAAAAAACAGGTCCGAGGCATAACGCACGGCAATGACGACCAGAAGGCAAAGGAACACCCTCAAGATGACGAGGTCAGGCAAGTTCAAGCCCACCCGAGCGCCGAGAACTGCACCTGAGAAGGCACACGCTGGGAGCAAAACAAGCACCCACGCTTCGGGCCAACCGCCGGCATGAAGGCTGGCATGGACAAGGATGGCCACCGGCACGACCAGCAGCATCACACCGAGACTGGTCCCAATGGCGCGTCGCGTAGGCAGGCCACCAAATTGGTTCAGCACAGGAATGTAAATTGCGCCTGCTCCAATGGCCAAAACGGCGCTTGCGCCACCGCCGAATCCGGCACCGACACGCAGCTGCACAGGACGGAGGCTCCCTCCGTCTTTCTCGGCCGCGCCGTGACGCAAACGGCGCCCAACCTTCACGCAGGCCCACACCACAAGCGCGAGGGCGAGGGCCTTGAACACCGGATCGAGGGTGTTTCCGAGGAGGTGAACGATGACCGAACCGGCAGCGGCTCCAAGCATCGCGATGGGCGCCACTTTTCGAACGGTCGGCACGTCAATGAGGCCTTCCCGATGGTGAACGGCACCCGAACCTAAGGACACGCTCAGCGTCAAAAGCAACGAGACCACCAAAGTCGCCGTATCAAGAGGCCATCCAGCGACGTAATGGAGGATGGGGACAAACAGCATCCCTCCGCCCAAACCAAGCGGTGCGAACATGAACGCCGTCAGAAGGACGGCGATCAGCACCACGAGAAGGGCGTCCACGTCCCCACCTACATGGCCTCGATGACCATGGCAATGCCTTGACCACCGCCAATGCAGGCCGTGGCGACACCGTAGCGGCCACCGCAGCGACGCAACTCGTGTGCCAAAGTCAGCACAAGGCGCGTCCCTGTTGCAGCGAGTGGGTGACCGAGCCCGACGGCTCCACCGTTGACGTTGACCTTCTCCACGTCAAGACCGAGGTCCTTGATGCAAGCAACGGCTTGACCGGAAAAGGCCTCGTTGATCTCCCAACGATCGATGTCATCCACCGTCAGGCCGGCTTTCTCCAGGGCTTTCCGGCTCGAGGGGACTGGACCGTATGCCATGATGGCAGGCTCAAGCCCGACGATGCCCCAACTGACGATGCGTGCCAACGGCGCATCGCCATCGGCTTTGGCCCTCGACGCCGACTTGATGACCACCGCAGCTGCACCGTCGACGACACCGGAGGCATTGCCGGCCGTCACCAAAGATTCTGGGCCGAAAGCAGGGCGAAGGCCGGCCAATGTTTCGGGCGTTGTGCCTCGAACGACGTGGTCCTCGTCGGCATGGGTGACGACCACATCGCCACGGCGAGAGGAAATCGTCACGGGGAC
>DUHU01000152.1 GCA_013330765.1 Candidatus Poseidoniaceae archaeon
TTGCCCATCCATTCCACAAAGTGGAGACGGGCAGCGTGAATGCTGGGCGAAAGCAGGCCAAGCGCGATGGCAAAGACCTGGATGCCGAGGAAGAGGAGGAACGCGATGGCACCCCAAAGGAAACCGATACCGCCTGCAGCGAATTGCGTCATCATCACTTCCCAGCCCATGGTGATCGACACCTCGGCAATCTTGACGCCGGCCACGCCGACGCCCATCACACGAAGGTAAGACAGGGTGTTGGCCAGCAGGCCAAAGGTCTCGATGGGCCCCATGATGATGCCGCCTGCCCAGCCAAACTTCTCGTACACGGCCAGCCCGATGATGAGGCAAACGATGCCTACGAGTACGGTGGCGGAGTACGCGTTGAGAGAGAACAGGTCACCTTCGTAGACGATGAAGAGACGGGCGTGGAAGAAGCCGCCGATGAGGATAAGGATCCATGAGCCCTTTTCGAAGAAAGCAGCTGCGGCGCCGTGCGCCTTCAAGACGTTCAGGAAGCCGATGGTGAAACCAACCATCAGGTGGATGACGCCGAGGTAGATGGAGAACATCACGTATTCCTCAAGCCCATGCCCAGGGGAGGCACGGTGGAGCGGGTAGGTCAGGTGGTTCATCCCGATCAGGGCGCCCAAATCCTCGGAGAGCAGCTCAACTGGCTTGTCGGGGGAAAGGAAGCCAAGCGGGGAATTGCCGTTGGTGAATTCGTAGGTCACCCACGTGTAATTGTCCCACACAAACCCGAATCCTTCGGCGAAGTAGAATCCCCAAAGGATGCACCAGATGCCCATCCAGAGCAAAATCGTGATGCCATTCTTGACCACAGGGTCGGCCGCCATGGGCTTGGAACGGAGGAACATGGCCAAGGCCACAATGACCAAACCAAAGCCCCAGTCGCCGAGGATGGCCCCGAAAATCATCGGGAAGGTGAACATCATCAGCGACGTCGGGTCGTAGGTGCCGTAGGAAGGACGGCCAACGAGGTCGACCATCAGCTCAAACGGCTTGGTCGCGGAGGGGTTGTCAAATTCGACGGGAGGCTCAGGACCGTGACCATGCCCATGGTCGTCGTGGTCATCATGACCGTGGTGGCCGCCGTCCCATGCTTCCACTTCCACCAGCGATGCGTGAGGCTTGAGCGCAGCCTTGACCTCATCAGCACGCGTTGTTGGAATCCATGCGTCCATCGCAAAGGCCCGGTCTGCGACGGCCATTTGGGTCGGTGCAGAAGCAAGGTTCTCCTGGCGCTCCAGCAATTCATGGACGCACACGAGGTCACGCCCGTTGGCTTCGACCCACGCATCGACGCTCGCTTGGTCGGAGGTGATTTTGGCCTCGAGCCTCAGGATGTTGGACTCCGCCTCAGCTTCGCGCTTTCCTGCACGGCCTTCACCGGGAGGGACTTGAACGACCTTCGCCCCGAGTTGCCCGAGCACGATCTGAACTTCGGGAGCGTGAAGTGGGCGGCATGCCACCGCCACGATGCGGTCTTTGGCAAGAACTTCGCAGTCCTTGGCCAGATCGCCGAGCGCGTCACGGACTTTGCTTGCTTTGCTGGTCTCGGCCACCAAGACCTCCAATCCGGAAATGCCGTTCAGAAGTTCAAGGGGAAGATCGAGTGGGGCAAGGCGCCCCATCACGTCGCGCTCTTCGGCGAGGGTTTGGATGGATGCGTGCGTCTCATCGATGCCGCGGAGGAGTTCCATCACGGTCTCGATGCGACCGGGGAACGACCCCTCGATCAACGATTCAACTTGCTTCCGGGGCATGGCACCGGATGCGTTCACTGCGGAGGTGGCCGCCCGGACGGCACGGACGCTGGTCAACAATTCGCCTCGGCCTTCTTGGGCTGCGGCTTGACCCACGCCAATTCCTTCCTCGAACTGCTCGTACGGTTGCACGTGCACACATCCGAGGTGATCGCAAGCGGCGAGTACGTCGTCCATGGCCTCGAGCGGAGCCGCCACAGTGAGGCGGGACATCTCGACCATCGGGAACATGAGATCACCTCAGGCGTCTTGGATGGCATTGAGCAGCAGGTCGACCGCTTTGTCGGTGCGCCCGGACGCTGCGGAAGCGAGGGCCTCGGCGGCCTTTGCGCCTTCGGCGCGCACCTTGTCGGCCTCAGCCTCGGCCTCAGCACGGGCTGCATCGATGGTGGAACGGGCGTCCGCAGTGGCGCCTTCAGTGGCCTCAGAAACGGCTTCAGAGGCGGCGCGGCGGGCGTCGCCAATCGCCTTGTTGGCGTCCTCTTGGGCCGAGGCGAGAAGCGCGTCTGCCTCGGTTTGAGCGGACTTGATGCTGCGAAGGACAGATTCCATGCTCATGGTCGACACCTCATCCTTGCCAAAGCGGTAGGCGCCCGGTTTATGAGCATGATGCCCTGCAGCACGGAAGGTTTCATTCCGGATTCGCGGGTCGAACGCCTGAGAAACGGGAGGCCATGAAAAACGGCCAGAGAAGGCGGCCTTTGACGTGGGTGAACCCGACGTCGCGGAGCATTTTCCTGTAGTATGCGTTCGTTCCGTAATGGGTGTAGGACCTTGCCAGGCCCTTCCATGGGTGGTCTTTTTCTCGAGTGATCCGACGTGCAATGACCTGAACACCGGTCGCCATCCACAATCGACCAAAGAGGCCGTGAATGGCATTGCCCTTCCCGGCATCACAGATCACCAACTGTCCGCCAGGTTTGAGGACGCGCAAGATCTCTTCCAGACCTTTCTTTTTATCTTGGAAATCGCGGAAGGAAAACAAGCAAAACACGCGATCGTATGTTGCGTCAGGGAGAGGAATGGATTCAGCGATGGCTTCGACGTACGACGCCGGCGACTCACCCACCGAAGCGCGTGCAGCATCGACGCGCTTCTTCGCCACCCGGAGCATTTCAGGCGACGGATCGAGGCAGGTCAGCTCCACGCCACGAATGGTCTCTGCAAAGGAGCCTGGGCCACAACCGACTTCGAGGACCTTCATGCCGGGTTCAGCATGGGCGGCCACACCGGCACGCCATCGTCGGTCTTGCCCGAAGGTCATCCACGTGTTCACCCGATCATAGTGGGGGATGGTCGCTTCGAGTTCGGACTCCAAGACGGTCCAAGCATCGAGATCGATGCCCGACGGGTCGTACCCACCGGTGGCTTGCCTCGTGGACATGGCCCAACCTTGCCGGCCGCCCCCTCTTGATGCTTCGCTCGGGCCCTGCGGCCGTCGTCACGCGATGCGTTCCACGGTTTCGGGCGTGATGCATTCCTCTGGCGTCACACGGAACACCAGGATGCGGAGATTTTCCGGTGCGTTGCGGAATTTGGTCACGGTCATGGACGTCTCGAAATCGGTACCGATGGTCCGGACCTTGAATTCCAGCACCA
>DUHU01000226.1:0-266 GCA_013330765.1 Candidatus Poseidoniaceae archaeon
CTTTGCCGCAGCCGGTTGGACCTTCGTCCGTGGACGTGAAGCCTCGTCCGAAGAAGAGTGATCAAGAAAAGACCACGGAGGGAGCGAACGGCATCGCCGCTCCACCCCGGTCCGTCGTGTCCTCCGCGGTTTCCGCCACCACGACGTCGACGTGTTCGAGGTCCAAGGTCTCGGCGATGAAGCCGGCGTTGGCCGCAAGGTTGGCCGCTTCGTCAAGTCCGCTCAGGAGCATGCGCCGGGTCTCGTCGTCCCACTTGAACACTTGA
>DUHU01000226.1:564-5529 GCA_013330765.1 Candidatus Poseidoniaceae archaeon
TCGTCGTCCCACTTGAACACTTGAGGAAGCATCCGCTTGCCCCAGAATCCCATGATCTCCCCGGTTCTCGATTCGTCGACCACACCGAGCGACGCAATCTGTCCGGCGAAGGCTTTGATCGGTTGGTCGGCGGCGAGGTGGTGCAAGGCCGCCTCTCCAAGGGCGCGGCGCCATGGTGCACTGATGACGACGGTGGCGTGGCGCGGTGGACCCTCCAAATGACGTTCTGCGACGGTCTTTACGCGACGCGCTTGGTCGATGACCTCGCGCAGGTGCGCCTCACGGTCCAAGCATGCCTGAGCAGCGGCATCGAGCGCGTTTGGCATCTCCATCACGCGAGCTGAGAGCAGGTCGTGATGGCCGGCGGTCGCCCACCAGTGTTCGGCCATGTGGGGCGTGGACACGGCCATCAGGTGAGCCCAGCGTTCGAGCAACAAGCGTCCCAATTCAGCGGTACCGGATGCGCGTCGGAGGTACCACTTCAGGTCCTTCACCACTTCGAAGTGGCTGATTTCGACGGCCTTGCGAAGGTCGTAACTCTCCATGGCTTCGGCCCATTCCAAAGTGCGCTGATCGAGACGGGCGAGCAGCCATTCGTCCATCGCATGCGCTTCACCGTCCCACGAAAGGAGGATTTCGGGCATGGACAGCAGGTGCTGGACGACACGGTGGTTGGCTTCGACGGCCGTATCGGACCAATCCATCCCGGCCGTCGGATTGGCCGCGAAGAGGATGAACAGCCGTACGGTGTCTGCGCCGTACTGTTCGATCATGGCCTCAGGGGACACCGTGTTGCCCAACGATTTGCTCATTTTTGCGCTGCGCTCGCCCAATGCATCGCCGCACTGGGGGCAGGGCGCACCGCTGGCGGACACCGGCAGTGTCACGGCGCATGACTCGCACCAAGGCGCCGATTTGTTGACCATCCCTTGGCAAAGCAGGCTCTGGAAGGGTTCGTCCATGTCGTGCAAACCAAGGTCGCGAAGCGCCTTCGTCCAGAACCTCGCGTAGATGAGGTGCATCTGGGCGTGCTCAATGCCCCCGCAATAGAAATCGACGTTCATCCAGCGGTTGGCGACCGCGGCATCGAAGCAGGTGCTTTCGTTGGTCGCGTCGGTGTACCGGAGGAAATACCAGGAGGAATCCACGAAGGTGTCCATCGTGTCCGTTTCACGTCGAGAAGGTTCACCGCACGTCGGGCAAGCCACGTTGAGGAAGGTGGGCGAGGTCGCAAGCGGGTTTCCGGTCCCTGTGAACGCCACGTCCCTTGGCAGCACGACCGGGAGGTCTTCCTCCGGTACGGGCACCGCGCCACAGGACGGACAGTGGATGATCGGAATGGGCGTGCCCCAGTACCGCTGGCGGGACACAAGCCAAGGACGAATCTTCCAGTTGAGCGTTCGATCGCCTGCGTTTGCGCCTTCGAGCGCGGCGATGACCGCTTGTTTGGCTGCGTCGCCTTCCAGCCCGTCAAATCCAGGTTGTGGTGAATTGATCATTGGACCAAGGTCCTCGAAGGCTTTCTTCATCGGTCCGTCATTGCCTTTGGGATCGGCGATGACGCGCCGAACCGGCAAGCCGCAAGCCGTGGCAAATTCGAAGTCGCGCTGGTCATGGCCAGGTACGGCCATCACCGCACCCGTTCCGTAGGAGGCGATTACGAAGTTCCCGAACCACAGGGGAACGCGTTCGCCGGTGAGCGGATGGGTCACGTGCAAACCCGAAAACATCCCCTTTTTCTTCTTCATTTGCTTGATCCGGTCAAATTCCGACAAGAGCGCGACTTCGTCTCGAAGTTCGCGCCATGCTGCCTCCTCTGGTCGCCCGGTCATCAGTTCAGACGCCATGGGGTGCTCGGGAGCCATGGTCAGGAAGGTCACGCCAAACAAGGTGTCAGGCCGCGTGGTAAACACGCGGATTTCACCTTGGTCGTTTTCCAGCTTGAACGCGATCTCGGCTCCTTCTGAACGGCCAAGCCAATCTTTCTGCAGGAGGGCGACGTGCTCTGGGAAATCGATGGTGTCCAAACCGTCGACCAATTCCTGAGCATAGCTGGGCAAGTCGAGGAACCATTGGCTCATGTCCTTCTGAATCACCGGACCGTTGCAGCGCCAGCAGCGACCGGCCTTCACCTGCTCGTTGGCCAACACCGTCGTGCACGGTTCGCACCAATTCACCGGTGCTTGTTCCCGGTAAGCCAACCCCTTCTCGAGGAATTTCAGGAAGAACCACTGGTTCCAGCGGTAGTACTGCGGATCGTGGCTTTTCACCAGACGGTCCCAGTCGTAGGAGAAACCCATCCGCTTGATTTGTGCCGTAATGCTGGCCATGTTCCGCTCGGTGATGTCATGCGGGTGGCCACCTTCGGCGATGGCGGCGTTTTCTGCGGGCATGCCAAAGGAATCGAAACCCATCGGGTAGAGCACGTCGAAGCCGCGCATGCGCTTGTAACGGGCCACGGCGTCCCCGATCGAATAATTTCGAACGTGGCCCATGTGCATCTTGCCCGACGGGTAAGGATACATCTCAAGGCAGTAGAACGTCGGGCGGTCGCCCTCGTTCGGCGCCTGAAACACCCCTTCCTCGTCCCAGCGGCGTTGCCACGCCACCTCGTCGACACGGATTGGCTCGTCGCTCATGGCCGGTCCTCATCGGTGGCGAGCGGCGGCCCTGACTTGAATCCAACCGCCTAAGCACGGCGTTCGGTGTCGGTCCGCTCGAGCAGGTACACCGCTTCTCGCGTAAGCACGTATCGGGAACGGACGCCCATCTTTTGCTTCTCGACCAATCCGTACCGCTCAAGCGTGCGCAAATGGTGGGACACCAGTTGCTGGCTTCGCTCCAAACGCCGGGCCAACTCGGCTTGGGTCGGGAAATCGCCCATCAGACCGTCGTCGTCCAGCATGGTGAGGATGCGGCCCTGAAGCGAATTCGGATCCATCGACAACGGAGGAACGGGAAGCTGATCGTCGGCGATGCCGGGGTGCAGGTCCCGCGTCAACGGGTACAAGCGGATGAGCCGTCCGTCCTTTCGGCGCCAAATTTGCTCTTCCCGCTCAAGGACTCGGAGGTGATGCGTGGTTTGGCCGTTGGACATGCCCAAGGCGTTCATCAAGGCCCGGAAGTGGCAGCCAGGGTTGGCTTCCAGGTACCCCATGATGCGACCACGCTGGAAGCGCCCGTCGCTGGTTTCCTTGGTGCGTCCAATCAATCCGAACAGCCAGAGGCCTGCCGTCGAAGCAGGCAGGCGCCACGTTTCATTGGTCACGAAAGCGGTCACCAGCAAACCGAGAATGGAGGTGGAAACCACGGTGGCGACCACGGCCGTAGGGGTCACGGAAAGTGAGGAGGGCTCCTCTTCCACGCTTGCTTTTTCTTCGCTTTGGGCCTGAGGCTCTTCGACGACGAAAGCCGCTGCTTCCCGCTCTTCTTGCACCTCGAGCACCGCCGTTGGGGCGGCATCGACGCCAAGGCATGCTGGAGCGGATTCAGCCTCTTGAACGGTATAGACGCCGCGGAGACCGGCGCGGGGCGCCCAGCCTTCGGGGCCTGCGTCGGCCAATGCGAGGTACGTCGAGGGGCCAGTCTGGAGGACCCAGCAGGCCTCGCCTGAAGCCTGCAATCCGATCCATGCACCCTCTTCGGTTCGCGGAGCAGCAGCGGGAACGAAGGTCTCGACTTGCTCCTCTTCGACAGGGGCATCAGCACCGATCGCCAAGGATGCATCATGCGACATGGGGCGAGCGGCTTGCAGGTGGAACTGCATGGCGTAGGTCCCGGCCGTGAGGACGGCGCCCTCGGACGTGGTGAGGGCGACGCCGCCCATCGCCAACCGGAGAACGGCGTCTGGAGAGGGGAGGTGGTACTGGCGGCCGTGGCGGCCTTCGCATCCGACCATTTGGTCGAGCAAGGTCGCCCCTTGGTCGTCGTAGAGAATCACGCGACCTGAGCACACGCCCTGAAGCACGAGGTCAGTGGAGCCCTCGCGCGGACTGACTTCGATGTGCAGCGAAGGGCGGTCTTCGTCGTCCACCTCCAACCATGCAGCAAGGTCGAGCCCGTCGTCTGCAGCGCAACCCTCGGGGACGTCGTGCTCCACGACGACCGCGGTGGTGGTGCTGAGGGAAAGGTCGTCCGAACGTGCGACGACCGCATAGGTGCCGCTCGGGACCGTGCAGCCTTGCTGGTCGACAAGGCCCCAGCCGAGTCCCTGATGGTCGATGTGCGCCCCGGCGTCGAGCGAGCGGCGCTCGTCCACGTCAAGGCATGGCGCATCCCAACGGCTGTCGTAGACGATCTGCCCTGTGGCGTCAGCGGCCCACCAATCTGCTCGGCACGACGTGGTCGTTTCCAAGACGAGGTCGTCGAGGCCGGCGTTGTGGATGCGGACGGTCGGTTGGACGATGTCGCCCGCCCGGTAGACGGCATCCTCGCGCCCAAGGAGGATGGAAAGGGACAGGTCGTCGGCGGTGCCTTCAACGCCCAATGGTGCATGCACCACGGTTCGCTCTCCGCCTGGGGTGGACAACACAAAGCGTCCGTCGGCGTCGAGATCGTCGGCGTTCAGGGTGATGGGGGACACCATCCGAACTTCCCACGGCGCCAGTGCTTCGGCTTCGTCTTGGCAGGAGGTGAAGGTGGACCATGCGTCGTTCACAAGGTGAAGGCTGCACCCTTCCTCAGGCCAGACCAAGGTATCGGGCCCGGCATTTCGCCAGCGCAAGAGGAGGACTTCGCCGTCATCGGTGGAGCCCGAACGCATGACGCTGATGCCTTCCAAGAGGAGGTCTTCGGGCCAAGCGACGGACCGTTGCACGTCAATTGGGGTGGACGAAGAAGCCCCCGTGGCGAGATGGGTCACACGAAGTTCGTAGGCGCCAGAGGGGAGGTCCAACGCAGACGCGCTGACCGTGAACGTCTCTTCCAAGGCGTGTTCGCCCGGGGAAAGGGACAACCCGCGTTCTT
>DUHU01000077.1 GCA_013330765.1 Candidatus Poseidoniaceae archaeon
CAAGCTACACTATAGGGCCTTGGTATTCGCATCCACCCACCTCTCGGATATAAGCCCGACGGGTGCGGTTTCCGACGAGGGTTCATGGGTCAGGTGCCAAAACCCGGACCATGGCGGTGACCGTCAGGCGGCGCGTGGATTTCCCGATGGTCGACATGGCCAACATCACGTACTATCCAAGAATCTATGATTTGGCACATCGATGCTTCGAGGAGGCATGGTCCGAAATGTGCGGTGTGGATTACGCCACGATCGTGACGGAACGGCACCTCGGGTACCCCGTGGTGGACGTCACGTCCACCTTTCACGGGCCGCTCCGCTACGGCCGAACGGCGGTGATGACCATGTGGATTGAATCGGTGGGTACAACCAGCGTGGTTTGGCGCTACCTGCTCGAGGACGACCTTGGACAGAAAGTGTGGACGTCCAGGCAAGTGACGGTTGGCGTGGACATGCGGACCATGGAGCCTCACCCCGTCCCTGAAGATCTACGCGTGGGCTTGGAAGCCTGCAGCCCGCCAGAGGAGGCTCATGCATGACCATGGATCCATGGGCCATCGATCCACGTCCCGACCGCCGAGGTCCTCGGTCCATTGCCGTGCTTTTGCTGCTTGGAGCGGTGTTGCTTGGCCTTGCCGGCCTCGACGCCTTGCAGCACGGGGCGCTTGAGGACTTGCCTGCGGGACAGGTTGAGATGACCATCGAAACCCCGAACCTGAACGACGACGTCGAAATTACCCCTGAGCAGTACCAAGCCTTCCACGACGAGGCCCGCGATTCCGGTGCTTACGCATGGCGGGGCTATTCCCTTCTGGCCGGAATGTCCCTTGTTGCGGTTGGAAGCTTCGGCCTCTATGCACTCAAACCATGGGGCCCACGTACAAGCAGCATAGGCGCAGCAGTCGCTTTGGTCGGTGGCAGCATTGGGGGATATCGCTTCCAAGCGGCAGCAGACGCCACGATGGAAGGCATGCTGGTCGAGACGCAGACTTACCTGGCCCTCGCCTGCAGCGTGATGACCGGGTTGTGTTTGGCGATGGCGGTGATGCCCCTCTTCAACCATCGAGCCCGGCTCGCGCTGTTCGCTGAAGAGGAGTGATCAGTCCTCGTCAGGCTTCGGCCATTTTTTCTTCAGCGCTTTCACGAGTTTCTCATCCAACGTCGCATTCCACCAATCGCTTCCTTGCCAGATGGCATATTTTCCCCGGATGCCACGCAAATCCGCTCCAGCCAATTTGCAATTACGAAAATTGGAGAGGTTCATTCTGGCCTTTCGCAAATCAGCGCCGCGAAGGTCGGCTCCGTCAAAGGCGCTTTTCATCAAGTCCGCTTCCACCATGGAAGCGCGTCTGAAGTCGCAACCGGTGAAGTCCGCTTCGGTCAAGTCCGCTCGATCGAGGATGGACCGACGGAAATTTGAGCCACGGTGCCGTCCACCACGAAGCAATGCTCCAGACTTATTTTGGAAAGACCAATCGAGGACTTCTGCTTCGTCAGAAGGCCCGTCTCGGGGATCGTCCCCGGACGCGGACATGACCATGCAGGAACCTCACATGGTGCGTTCATCAAGGTGACGACGCCCGGCGGGAGTCAACACCACGTAGCGGTTTTTGCCACCACCAATCTCGGGGATCTCAAGCAAACCTCGCTCGCGAAGCCTGTTTAGGTAGAGGGAGAGGTTCCCAGGGGCTTCAAGGCCGGCGTCTTCGAACAGGCGGGCAACAACGCGGGGAGGGGAATCGTGCACGCCCTCGACGTCGCGAAGGTAGTGGATGGCCGCGAGGACCATGTCGGGTTTTCGTTCGAAGCCGGCTCCCGTCACAAGGTGGCGGAACGCGGAACCTCGCTCGGGCAATTCAGCGCTTCCAATGGTCTTCGCTGCGGCCTCGACGGCGGCTTCGCGAGCCATCCTCAGGCGATCCAAGACAGAGGACCAAACGCCCTCTTCTTGCAATTCAGCAATGCGTTCTTCCACGTGGTTGGTGGTCCCGGTGATCTGGACTTCGATGTCTCCTGCGAGAATACGAACAACGGCTTCGGTCATGTTTCCAACGTCTTTGCTTGCATAGTTAAGCATTGGCGGTCGCCCGTGGACTTGGAAGTTGACCAAACTGCCCGTTCAGGTCATGCCAGCATGCGATAGGAAGATGAAGGCCGAGGGCCCCATGTGCACCCATGTCCACCCGAGGGCGCACCCAAGCTCGCGCCGTCATGCTCGTGCTGTTGATGCTGGTGTCCGTGCTTCCCATGCCGTTTTCCAGCGCAGGCGGCGGCGCAGGAACGCTTGGCGCCTTTGAAACAGGAATGCAAAGCGAGGAACTCGATCTCGCAGGCAACGTCAGCAACGCCTCGATGGGATTGTCCATCCCTCGAGACGTGACGTTCAACGGACTGAGTTTGGTTGTCGACGTGGATTCCGCCGTTGACACACCAGGCCACGTCTGGCTGGACGTCGACGAAGACGGCGTGAAAGAGTGGTCCTTCGAGGGTCAAGGGTACGGTTCGCTGGGGCATCAATCCGTCTTTGCACACGGGGCCTCCTCTGATCTTGTCGTGTCCAACACCAGTGGGAACAGCACGCCGGTCAGCAGCGACATTCTTCTTCCTGAAAATGCGGTCGTCGACACTGCTGCGATGAGCCTCAGCTTCATTCCTGACGTGACCACGGCTTTCCAGGCCATCGGATCGTTCGTTGACGTGCAGGCCGGGGACATGGACGGAGACGGCAGCGACGAAATCGTCGTCCTCTCCATCGACAACAGCACCACAGGAAACGGCACGGCCTTCGCGGTTCTGGATTACAACCTGACTTCACGTCAAATCGTCATGTCAAATTGGACAGAAACCTGCACCGACGCCAGAAGTTTCGACATGGGGGATTTCAACAACGACAGCCGACTCGACGTTTTCACGTGGGCTGAACTCAAGGTTGACGCTTGCCTGCATCTGTCGAACAGCACGGCGGCGAACGCCAGCAACCAGACCTCTGACTTTCCTTTCAACGCCACAATGAACGTGACCATGGACGATCGCCTCAAGAAAGCGGCCGTCGGTGATTTCACCAACGATGGCTATGCGGACATCCTGTCCATCCATGGGCAGGGAGGCACGCAAGGCGTCTTCGTCATGAACCCATTTTCTCCTGCTGGAACCGGATTCTTGACCAAGGCCACGGCCTACATTTACCGCAACGGAAGTTCGAACCTCGCCAACCTTCAGGACCTCCATGTCGGAGCCATGAGCAATCAAAACAGCGACGTAACGGCCCTGGTCGTGCACCGTGGCTCGAATTGGTGGAGCTCCTACCAGGCTTGGGAACTGAAGTGGGACGGTCGATTCATCGAGCAGGCCGCAGGACCTGACCGCTTCAGCGACCTGAGGGCTGACATGCTGCCGGTGGACTTGGACGGGGACGGCGACACGGACTTTGTCTCAGGCGCAGGTGCTTACCAACACGCGGTGGCCATGAACGACGGCACCACCTGGGTGGTCGAGGAGCACACCGATTATGATCCGTTCACCACCACAAACGCGAGTTTCGGTGACCATGACGGCGACGGAATACCCTCCCTCTTCATGGTCGATGTGGGCGCAAGAGACGGCTCGGCGGCGACCATCGAAGGGAATTTGACCCACCGTCCATCCAACCAGAGTGGCTTGGATCTTGCCTCTCCAGTCCGCCTCCAGCCGTGGAGCCTGCCTTTGGACGTCCTTTTCGCCGACCTTGATGGCGACGGTCATCAGGAACAGGTCGTGGCGGGCGGCGAAACCCAAACCGGTATTTTCGTTGGAGGATGGCACCAAATTGGACTCGACGTCCAAGGGGACGGCATCGACGAGATCAGCACAGGGGCGTATGGAGGCACGTCGAACTCGACGCATCACGGCATCATCAGCGTCACGGACACGGTGGGGGCCATCAAGACCGCTTTGAACGGGCACCTGATCGGTCTTCCGACCAGCACCGATGCTTACGGCGTCAGCATGGCGCATCTCAACCTCACGCTCAGCACGACCGCGAACGGGGTGCTGAACACGACGCTCACCGACATCGGATACGATGCACGGATCACCATCGAGCAAAACCCGAGCACGGTAGGCAACCTTTCCAACCTCGTCAACCAACGCATGCAACTGGGCACCGGAGACTTCCGTCTTCCACTGCCCTTCAACAGCACGGAGTCTGGCGTCCTGCGCTTGACCGATGTCATTGGGCCCTACGCCGATGGAGCTCCGAACATCGCACGACCGCCGTCGCCGGTTTTGACGCTCAACACCTTGACGCCGACGATGGTGGAATTTAGCTGGCAAGACGTGGTGGAGTTTACCGAAGGCTTGCTCGGCTTTGACGTGTACAGGGTCCCCAACGGCACTCCGATCGACCTTGATGCTCCGTACTCCGATGTCGGCCTCAACATGACCGTGGACACCAACGTGACGTACGGAGACGTGTACGACTATGCCGTTCGTTCCCGCCACGTTTTCGGGTTGCGAAGCAACCTGTCGGAAGTGCTGACCGTCGAGGTGCCCTATCCAGCGCCGCCCTCACCCGTGGTCAACCTGACCGCCTCCGACGTCGCCTCTGATTCAGGTGGGCATCTTTCGGTGTGGTGGGAAGACGACCTCGCAAGCACGGCACAAGCGTACCACGTGTACGTCAGCCGTCAGCCGTTCAACAACACCACGGGCCTGGGCCATGTGGCGGTGGTGGACGCCGGCGCCACGCTTCCGATCATCGTGAATTCAACGTCAGCCGTCCTTGATGGCAGCACCGTCCTCACGCCGTCTGTGCCGCTGCAGGACGGTTTGGAGTACCATCTTGGCGTGGTCGCGGTGGATGAATACAGCAACATCAGTTCAGTGGCCGTCACGGGTCCTGTCGCTCCACGCAACGACAACCTCCGAGCCACCGGCGTGACGTTGATCTTGGAAGGGGACAGCGACATCTCCGGTCTCCAGGTGCTTCCGATTGACGGAGCGGTGAAAGCCACCGTCGAGGCCACCGTTGGCGGTGAGCCACTATCAGGCGCATCGGCATGGTTCAACATCGAACATGCAGGAAGCGGCTTTTCTCGCAACATCACAGGCACCACCGATAGCGCCGGCCAGTTCGTCGGCCTTGAGGCGGCGAGCCTCATGGCATGGGAGGCAACCATGGCCCAGAACGTCGGGGAACTGTCGTTCAGCTACGGCGTGTTGGGCGTCGACGACGACCCGATGCAGCAGCCCTGGGACGATGCTTCAGGAAGCACGACGGCCTACGCCAGCGTTCAGGTGGAAGTGGATGCTCCTACCATCGTTCAGGTCATCGACAACGGAACATGGTCGATCGAGTTGATCGTTCAGGAATCGTTGGTCGAACAAACCGGAGCGGCGCCGCTTCTGACCCTTGCATACACGGTTTTGGATGCGAACGGGGGTGAGCTTGGCAACGGCAGCCTGACGCCAATCGACGGGACCTACGTGTTGGAATCGCCGTCAACCGAAGCGGGCATGGTTCGATTCACCGTGATGAACGACGCCCAGCCGTGGATCCTTGTGCCCGCTGTTCACGAGGTGACGCTGGTCCGGGACGGTACCACCGGTGGCGTTGATCCTGGTGACCCGAATGACGGACAACAAGGCGGTAACGACGGGCCGGTTGAAACGACAAACCTGCAACCCTTGGAAGTCAGCGATTGCACCGTGCGGTCCTTCCCGCGCGATGTAACGGTGGAGCAGAACGCGCAGTGCGTGTTGCGCAACCCCAACGGGTTCGGCGTGACGGTTGCGTTGGACGCGAGTACCGAAACCTTGGGCCTCATGCGCTTCGATCTGCTGCAAGGCGATGGAGACATTCCAGCCAACGGCGAGCGGCAAGTGGTGTGGTCCATGACCACCCTCAGGAGCTTGGCCGATGAAGATGAAACGAATTTCGACGCCATAACGGCCTATGTGCTGACCACGGCCTCGAACACCAGCCTGAGGTACGATGGAACAATCGCCCTCTCTTGGACCTTGGAGGAGCTTACGGTGGACGACAGCTCTGAGACCGGTTCGTCCGGCTCCAACGGCCTCATCATCGGTTTCGGATCTGTGGCCATCATCGCGGGTCTTGCGGTGGCCTTTGTGCTTCTGCGCCGACCCGAGGACGACGAGGATTTCACCGAGGACGACCTTGACGACGACTACGGCCCAATCAGCAAGGGGCGGCTTGATGCCGTTGACCTGTCCACCACAAGCAGCCTGACCAAATTGAAGACCTCTGGCGCGAGCATTGAGGACCTCCAACCCGAAGTCAAGGAGCGCCCCAGCGACGCCCTCATTTCGGAAGCCTCTGGCATCGAACCCGTTGACGACGAAGATGAAGACGAGGACATCGCGACCGAGGACGACGGCATCAACGTCGATGAATTTGGAACGGAGTGGTACGAAGACGAGGTTGGCACCTGGTGGTACCGTGAAGCGGGCCAAGAAGACTGGTCAGAATACAACGACTGAACCAAGCGAGGATTCTTGACGGTCGTGCCGGCCCACAACACGAGGTGAAGGCATGGAGACTCCGTTCAAACCCTATGCGCTGGTCCTCAACAAAGGCGCCGACCCTCGGACCGGCGGCATCGCCATCTGCGGTTTCTCCAGTTCAGGAATGGTCGGCGTCATCGCTGCCTCCCACATCATCAGCACCCTTGGGCTTGAGCAGCAAGGCACGGTGCTCAACGCAGAATTTCCCGCGGTCGCCCTGATCCAAGACGAGGTTCCCAAACACCCAGTTCGTGTGTACCAAGGCGAAGGTATTGGGGTGTTCACGGCGGAAATCCAGTTCGAGGACGACAAGGACATCGCGTTGGCGACGACGGTTTTGGAGTGGTTTTCCAAAGGCGGATTCGACCAACTCATCATCGTCGACGGACTCCTCCGCCCCGACAAGGACTTCGAAGGCGGCGATTTGTACGGTGTCGGCAGCACAGATGCCATGCGAGAGGCACTCCGCAGCGCCGGCATCGAACCCATCCGCCAAGGCGTGGTCTCGGGCATCACCGGCTTCCTTCTTGGCGAGGGGGACCGGTTGGGCATGGACATCGTGGCCTTGCTTGCCGAGGCCCACCCGATGTATCCCGACGCCCGTGCCGCCGCGATCGCCGTGGAGGCGATTTCTGACTTGACGGGGCTTGACTTGCCGCTGAGCGACCTCCTCGAGAACGCTCGTACCATCGAAGACAGCGTGCGTGAAATGATCGAACGGGCCAAATCGGTCTTGCCCGATCCTGTCGGGCCAGGTCACCAACTTGGGGACGGAAGCGGGCCCGGAATGGACCCGTCTGTGATGTGAATCACAAGGAACGTGCGATGTTGACCACGCGCTCAAACGCTGCGTCGGTGATCAGGAACGGATTCAGGTCCGGCACCCGAGCAGCCCCATGCCCTGCTGCATGCAGCGCATCGAGCAGGTGCTGGAGGCGAGGCGTCTTCCCCGTCCCCGTCCATCGCGGCAAATCGTCGAGGTTCAGGAGCGTCGTGTTCCGACCGTCCATGGCCATGAGCTTCGACGCCTCTGCGATGTGACGCACCCCTCGCACGGTCTCGCGTGCCGCATGTTCGATGTCCGCTTCATCCCACGCCAAACCGAGGTCACGCCACGCTTGCAGCACCGACGGCTCAGGGGCGGTCAATTCCAACGCTCTTGCTTCGGTCAATCGCCCGGCGATTTCTGCATGCCAGAGCGGACCAGTCCACATCGGGCCACTCCCTCGTTTGGTTTGCTCTGGAGTGGGGTGGCGGACAAAGCGGTACGGGACGTCGTCTTCCCTGATGCGCCAGCCGATGTGTTCGTGCACGGCACTCGCTCCGTTCTTGGACGTTCGAACCATCACCGAGACCCTGACGTGATGTCCGTCGAAAAGCGCCAGCAAGGGCGTGATTTCACGGTCCTGTCGGGCCGCGGCTTGGGCGACGTTTGCAAGAAGAACCCGCACGGCATCGTCGTGCGCATAGTGGTCAACCAAGCCTTGGAAGCCGTACCGTCGTCGGCCGCTGGCGGCGCTCGAGCCGGTCAGGGCTGCGGTGTCCGTGGCCGTGATCTCCAACACACCACGCCGGGCCATTCCTTGCAAGGCAGCATCGAGGAAGGGCATGGGCGAGCCGAAGGGATCGAGGTCAACCCACTGCCATCCGCCTCGGAGCAAGGCCACACGGGCGTCTTCTTGGGTGAAATGCACCCCTTCGATTTCACGCGGCTCGACCACCCTCTGACGGTGTTCAGGGCGGGGCGCGACAGGCCGACCACTGGGGTGCGCTTCGAAAGACGCCATGGCCCAATCGAGGGCGTGTTCGTCGAGGTCGTTTCCCGTCACCACCACGCGATTGACGTGGGCTTCCGGGAGCTCTTGTCGCCATCGACGCACCCGCACGCCGGTGGAACACAAGGCATCCAGAACACGAACAGGCGCGCCTTCCGGCACCAACCAATGGTGTTCCAACGCGTCGGCCAGAAGCATCACCGAACGGGTGCGCGCGGGCGCCATGGCGGGGTTGAGGAAGCCAGGGCCGATGCGTTTTGCAGGTCCACGAGGGCGTGCTTCAGGCCGCGGTTGGTCCGAAGGAAGGTGGACCACGGTCCCTCCTTCCAACCAGAGGTGGCCGGGCCACCCCTCCGCCTCCTGCATGAAGGAACGGGGGCGCCCATCCTTCATGGTCAATGCGGACGCGTTTCAGGGGTGCCACTCGGTTTGGTTGAGGTGCGGCTTGTACTCCGCCGGGTTTGACGACTCTCCCATGCGATCCAGCAACCAGAACACCCAGTGGTTCGTGCCCAGCCCGTTTTCTTCGGTGACCGCGCTGCCCTCGTGGTGGATGTAGGCGTTCTCGACCAGCAGCATGACGTGCCGCAAACCTGCGCCGATCAACGGCAAATATCCGCGGTAAAACGACGCCACGATGTCGAACGAAAGGTTCCGGTTGAACGTCATGACGGCGTGGTTGGCCATCAGGACGATGACGGCGTTGATGGCGTCTTTGTCTTCCCTGGACATATCCCCGAATTCCTGGAGGGTCAAGCTTGGTTGAATGCGTCCTAGGTTGGCGAATCCACGCTGGACCAGCGGGTTCTCCAGTGAGGTTGCAATGGTCTGTGAGATCTCAAACCGTCGGTTTCGATTGACCTCGAGGACCTGGCGAAGACCAAACAGCAAGGTGAACATGATGGCCAAGCCGCTGAGGGCCTCGCCGATGTTCGCGGCCGATTCAAGGTCCATGCCAATCCGGTGAGCGCCTTTCGGAATGAGTTTTCCCCAAGAAGAAGAAAATGACCCGATGGGAGGTTTTCTTTGAAGGAAACTTCAGAAAGCAACGGGAGGTTTGCTTGAGCATGACCAACCTGCAGGAGAGCAAGCGCGCCCGTATTGGGACCCTATGTGCGCTGTATTTTGCACAAGGCGTGCCGTGGGCGTTCATCACGGTCGCGTTTGTGGCCGTGCTCGTCAGCAACGATGCGATTTCTGACGAACAAGTCGCCGCGCTGACCTTCGCCGGCACCCTTCCGTGGATGTTCGGAAAATTGGTGCTCGGTCCGCTCATCGATCGCGTTCGTTTCCCAGCCTATGGGTTGCGTCGGCCGTGGATCATCATCGCACAACTCGGGATGATCATCACCATGGGCGTGTTCCTGACCATCGACGACCCCTTGGTTGACGGCAATCTGGAGGCCGGCCTTCCGACCATCATGCTCTTTTTCCTGATTCACAACATCTTCGCGACCTTGCAGGACGTGAGCTCTGACGCCCTCGCCGTGGACCTCATTCCAGAAGAGGATCTGGCCCGCGCGAACGGCTTCATGTTCGCATCGAAGGGCTTCGGCTTCATGTTCTCCGCCATCGTGCTTGGCGGCATCCTCTCCGAGTCCGGCTTCCAAGCCGCGTTGACGGTGCAGTTGCCGGTGCTGGCGGCCATCATGCTGGTGCCCATCTTCCTTCGCGAGCGACCCGGAGACCGCCGCTTCCCTTGGGATGCTGCGACGGCCGAGGCATCATCCTCGGCCGAGTCGGACACCATGAGCCTCGGTGACATCGTGTCAGGTCTCCGTGCTGCCCTGAGCGGCGGTGCGCCCGCGTGGGCACTGCTCTTCGCGCTGATGATGTGGATCGGCGGTGGCATGGGCGCCGGCATGGGCCTCATCGACATTCAATTCCCCTTCTTGTTCATCGAAGAACTCGGATGGAGCGACACCGAATACCTGGCCCTGAAGGGCGGGCTGATCACCTTGGCCACCTTGTTTGGTGTGCTGACCGGCGGTGAACTTGGACGCCGCTTCGGCATTCAAAACGTGCTGTGGTGGGGCATCATCGTCGGCGCATCGATGACGACGTTGTGGACGCTGGGACGTTCCCAGTGGAGCGACGCAGGGGTCATGACCCTCGTGTGGATCGCCTGGACCTTCGTCTGGGGCATCGTCGGGAACAACGTCATTGCCTTGCTCATGAGCCAAACGGAAAGCGATCTTGGCGGCACCCAATTCTCGATTTACATGACCCTGATCAACATGGGCGCACTGACCGGGACCCTCCTTTCACCCACGGTCCTCGAGGCCCTTGGTGGCAATTATCCCAACCTCTTCCTCATCGGTGCCGTGCTGCAGTTCTGCCTCCTGTTCCCGCTGAGCAAGATCCGTGCAGCCAGCACCTCGGCTCCTGAATCAATCGTGCCCACGGGCGCGGCTGAAGCCGAGTGACGTTCAGTAGTGGCTGAAGGTCGACCCGGTCGGCACGTGGACCACACTTGGGGCTTCGTCTTCGACGACGGTGCCGACCACGGCGCTGCCGGGCATGCGCTCCGCCAACCATGCAGCGAGACCTTTGGCGTGGGCCGCATCGACAGCGAGCACCATGCCCATGCCCATGTTGAACGTCCGGTACATCTCACGGGTCTCGACGCCCCCGGCCTCTTGCAACCACGTAAATTCGGGCAGCACGGGCAAGGGTGAATCGATGCGCCAACCAACGTCGGCGTTCAGGCGGAGCAAGTTGGACAGCCCGCCGCCGGTGACGTGGCAGAGGCCACGAACGCTCGAGCGACCACCGAGGTGGCCTGCATCGAGGTGGTTGAGCAGGTCGATGACGGGATCCACGTAGATTTGCGTCGGGTTCAGCAGCACTTCGCCGAGGGTGGGCGTTTCACCGTTTTGGGTTGCAAAGCGCTCGATGCGGCGTCCCTCGGTGACGGCATCGAAGGGCGCCGGGGCGCTCAGGTCAGCACCGACGTGTTCCATGATGCGACGTACCAAACTGTAACCGTTGGAATGGATGCCTGAGGCGGGCAGACCGATCAGCACGTCACCGGCTTGGACGTGTTCGCCCGTGATGGCGTCGTTGCGTCCCATGTAGCCAAGGGCGGTCCCTGAGAGGTCGACTTCCGTGACGATGCCGGGAAGGCTGGCGGTCTCGCCTCCGGCGAGCGTGACGCGAGCACGCCGACAAGCTTCGGCCAGGCTGGCACCGATGGCGGCATGGACCTCAGGGTCGGGTTTTGGCACGGCGATGTAATCGACGAAGGCCATTGGCTCTGCACCCACGCACAACAAGTCGTTGACGTTCATCGCCATGCAATCGATGCCAACGCCCGCCCACGCGTTCAGCGCCGAAGCGATCTGGAGTTTGCTGCCCACGCCGTCCGTGGCCATCGCCAGCAGGTGGTCGCCAAATTCCAACAAGCCGCCAAAGCCACCGGGCAGATCCACGGGTGCGCCAGGCGTGCCAGGCGTGCGCACGCTTCGACCGAGGGCGCCGATGAGGGACGCCACGGCGCTGCCCTCGAGGTCGATGTCGACCCCGGCACTGGCGTAGTCCATCGTGTCGCTCATGGCTACAGGTTTTGCACGCGTCCCATGAATGCTCCCTCAAGTCAGGTGGTGCGAGATGAGGGGCATGTGGTCGGACCTGAGCCCTTCGGAAGACGGGGACAGGAACCCCAACACAACGGTCGAACGACGCCATGCGGGTGCACGTATTCTCCAGTGGAAGCGAAGGGGTGGTTCAACGTCGGGGAAGTGCTTATGTCCCGAAGTCGTGGATTTGCCAAGTCCGGAGGTGTGGCCATGATTCCGATGCACGAAGCCGACCTCCAAACCCGCTGGGAGTCCCTGCTCCGTGACTTGTTCAACGAAGCCCTGCACAATTTGGCCGTCGAATGGCCGGACACCCAAAGCGTCGAAGTGTCCTACCGTGACCTCGAGCGCTGGGACCTTGATTTCGCACAAAGCATGCTGGTTCAACCCGAACTTCATCTCGAAGCATCCAAGCAAGCGGTAAAGCAGGTGCTTGTGGACGAAGGGCACGGCGCGATGAACCCCTTCATTCGCATCGTTCACCTCCCTT
>DUHU01000140.1 GCA_013330765.1 Candidatus Poseidoniaceae archaeon
AAGAGGCTCGACCACGCCCAAGGTCATGTCTTCGGGCAGTCCGCCGACGTTGTGGTGCGACTTGATGGTGTCTCGGACGCCACCACCGGATTCGATCCAGTCCGGGGCAATGGTGCCTTGCACGAGGTACTTCGCATCGACCTTGACCTGCTCGTCCTCGAAGACGCGGATGAACAATTCACCGATGGTCTTCCGCTTGGCTTCGGGTTCCGTGACCCCTTCGAGGGCCGTGAAATAACGATCTGCGGCGTGAACGGTCGTCAATTCGATGCCGTGAGCAGCAAACATCGCTTCGACCTCCTCGGTCTCACCCTTTCGCATGAAGCCGGTGTCCACATAGACACAGTGAAGCAACCCTCCGACGGCTTTGTGAGCAAGCACTGCAGCAACGGCGGAGTCCACACCGCCAGAGCAAGCGATGATGGCAATGTCGTCGATTTGGGCCTTGAGGGCCTCGACCGCCTCGGAGATGAACTCCTCGGCGTCAAACATTCAAACTCCCCCGTTGACCTCTCGGTCCATCGCTTTGACCCGCTCGACTTGGTCGAGTTTGTTTTGAGCGAGACGCGCAGCGTGGGCCGGGTCCGCAATGGCCAAGATTTGGGTCGCGAGGTACCCGGCGTTGTCACCGCGGTCGACACCGACGGTCGCCGCTGGAACACCCGGAGGCAATTGAACGATGGAAAGGAGGGAGTCGAAAGGCACCCGGCCGCCACACGGCACACCGATGACGGGCTTCGTGGTGAGGGCCGCCACGGCGCCGGGGAGGGCTGCTGCAAGGCCAGCCATCGCAATGAACACCTTGCATCCGTCGGCTTCTGCGTCCTTGATGATGGACTCAACAAAGGCAGGAGACCGGTGAGCGGAGGCGACACGGAGCTGGTAGGTGACTTCGAACATGTCGAGAATCTTGGTGCACTTTTCAGCGACGGGCATGTCGGATTTTGAGCCAAGCAGGATGGTGACTTCCATGCTCCGTTGCCCTCTTTGGCGGTTCTTCAACGTGCCCATGACGAACGGGTGGAGTTCAGCCACGAAAACGACCCACATCGGCCCACACCGGGCAGCCCTCCGGCCCGTCGCAGAACACCGCCGCCCGGGTTGCCCGCAGCCGCAATCGCCGAGCGCGAATCAACGCCAATTCGATCACATGCGGTGGGACATCACGCCAATCGAACCATCCTGCTCCACGAAGGCGATTCGGATCCAGGGCCCGACGCGCACGGCGAAGATCGGCGCGAAGGAGCGAAAGTCCAACCTGACGCAAACGAGGTGCAGCCCCACCTGCGATGGCCCTGGCCGCGGCTCCGCCCAAACGAATCAAACCGAGACGCGCCATGTGCAATGCAATCGGGTCATGGTGCATGCCTGTGCACCGTGGCGTCAACCCTCTTCATCCTCGTCGAGGCCAAAATCAACCGGCGTGAGGTCAGAATTCCCTGGACCGATGACGTCCAGATAGGGTCCGCCCTCGCCCATGCTGAGAAGTCCACGTGTGCCCAGGACCTCCCTGAAGAAACGCTTGGACAGGCCTTCTTGACGATGCCATTCGGACCCAAGGTTGGAAGCATCGAAGGGCTCCGACGTCCGCCAACGTGGCACGGAAAGAGCGCCATGAATCAAGCGACTGGAGGCGAGCCATACGGCCATTCCACCGACGCCGATCGACCACACAGGTAGCCCGAGCAACGCCATCGCACAAAGGACCGCCAAAGCGCCCATGCCGAGGCGAGCGTGCTGCTGGACAAAGGGGCGAGACTCGCTCAAGAGGAACAACGGATACCCGGTCATCACGGCCCCAAGGCCGACCAATCCGAAGGTGAATTCATCCGGGTAGGTGAACCGGGCTTCTGCGAGGAGGACCACCCAAAACAGCGGGGACCACGCCATCAGGAACAGCATGGACCCGCTTTGGGAGACTGAGCGGTCACGCTCCCAAGTGGCCATTGTTCCCGCTTGGGGGAAACCTCCACTTCAACGTGGTGTGAATCAAAGGTCCTCTTCCGGCACCCTCAGGCAAAGGTTCCGCGCCGCGTACACTTCGTCCACGCGTCGAACGGGCGTGGTGACCGGAGCGGCATGCAAGGTTGCAGGATCGGTGCCGACCACGGCCACGAAATCCTTGGCGAATTGGTCCAGGGTGTCTTTGGCTTCCGTCTCCGTGGGCTCGATCATCAAGCACTCTGGCACCACGAGGGGGAAGTACACCGTCGGAGCCATGTAACCAAGGTCGAGCAACCCTTTGGCGATGTCCATCGCGGTCACGCCGACCGCTTCTTTGGCCGGCTGCATGGACAAGGTAAACTCGTGCTTGGCCACGTCGGTGCGGGCACCGTCGACGAAGAGATGATCCACGCCCGCTTCTTTGGCTTCATGATGAATGGCATGACGGAGGTAATTCGCGTTCAGCACTGCGTGTTCCGACATGGTCCGAAGGTCACGGCCGTAGCGGCGGTAAAAGGCCCAGCACCGCAACACTGCACCTGCGTTGCCATGCCATTGTTGCACCTTGCCGATGCTGTGCTCAGGCTCGCGCCAGTGGAACCAGCGGCCGAGCTCGACCGTGCGCTCCCCTTCCTCTGCCTCGCGGACGTCGACGACCGGACCGGGCAAGAAGGGTGCAAGGTGGGCCTTGACCCCAATGGGACCCGAACCGGGACCGCCGCCGCCGTGCGGCTGGCTGAAGGTCTTGTGGAGGTTGTAGTGCACGGCATCGAATCCCATCAATCCGGGCGACGTGCGTCCGATGATGGCGTTGAAGTTCGCGCCGTCGTAGTACATCTGACCGCCGACCCCGTGAACGAGTTCGGACGCAGCCGCGATGTCCGTTTCGAACAGGCCAAGGGTGTTCGGGTTCGTGATCATCATTGCGGCGATGGTGTCGTCAAGGACCGCTTCCAGCGCCTGGAGGTCGATTCGACCGTCCTCGGTGGACGGAACTTCGACGATTTCGAAACCGGCCATGGCAGCGCTCGCCGGGTTGGTCCCGTGGGCGGAATCGGGCACCACGATGCGCGTACGCTGGGCTTCCCCGCGTTCTCTGAAATATTCCTGAATGCAGCGAACGGCGGTGAATTCGCCTTGAGCACCGGCGACGGGCTGGAGCGTGACTGCGTCCATGCCGGCACACACGGCCAGCATGTGCTGCATTTCATGGAAAATCGCCAACAAACCTTGCAGATGATGCTCAGGTTGGTGGGGGTGGATGTCGCAGATTCCGGGCATCTGTGCGATGACCTCGTTCACGCGAGGGTTGTGCTTCATCGTGCAGGATCCAAGCGGGTAGAACCCGGTGTCGATGCCAAAGTTTCGGCGGGAGAGGTTCGTGTAGTGCCGCACCATTTCCGGTTCAGAGAGACGCGGCCACCTCGGCGCGTCCTTTCGGAGCAGGGACGTCGCAAAGGTCAGCTCCGACTCCGGCACCAAAGGCGCCGGTTGGGCGTAGCCTGAGCCCTTTGCTCCGGTGAAATCCCAGAGGTTGTTCATGCGACCACCTCCGCGCACCATGCGGCCATGGCCGTCGCCAAGCGTTCAATCTCCTCGGGTCGGGTTTGGTCCGTCGCGGTCACGAGCAATTGGTTTGTACGGTCCTCGGACCAACGCCCAAGGTCAAACCCGGGCAGGACGCCATGGGCTTCCAAGGCCTCGATGCAGTCGGCTGCAGGACCAGGCAATTGAACCGCGATCTCGTTGAAGTGGTGACCGCTTGGATGAACAAATTCAACGCCGTCCACGCCGTTGAGGGCCTGAACGACCGCGTGAAGCGCCGCTGCGTTTCGCACGGCGAGGTTGCGCACCCCTTCTGGTCCAAGAAGCGACATGTGCATCGCTCCCATGAGTGCGATGAGCGTCTCGTTTGTGCACAGGTTTGACGTCGCTCTGTGTCGACGGATGTGCTGCTCGCGTGTCGAGAGCGTCAAGCAGTACGCGGTCTGTTCGTCTTCGTCGATCGTTCGACCGACGATTCGGCCGGGCATTTGTCGCATGTACGCCTTGGAGCACGCGAAAATCCCGTAGATGGGACCTCCTGCCGTCATCGGTGATCCGAAGGGTTGTCCTTCGCCCACCACGATGTCCGCGCCGTAATGACCCGGAGCTTCGTAGAGTCCAAGCGAAACTGGGTTGACGCCGACAATGAAGGCGGTGTGCTCACCGACGATGTCCTTCACCCCCGTCAGGCTGCCGTCGAGCAAACCGAGCGGATTGGGTTGCTCGACGTAGACCGCACAGGAACCGGCGGCTTCGGCGACCGAGGCAGGATCCAAGGTCCCGTCCGCAAGGTGACGGAGTTTGCGCAACTCGATGCCGCCGCCTTGGGTGTAATTGTGAATGACCGACCATCGGTCGGGCGGCACCATTTCGGAGATGTAGACGACGCCTTTCTGGGTCGCTTTTCGTCCATGGACGCGAACCGCGCAGGTGATGGATTCGGCCGCTGCCGAGGAGCCGTCATAGACGGAGAGGTTGGCCACAGGAAGCCCGACCAACTCGCTGATGAGACCTTGGAATTCCCACATCGCTTGGAGCATGCCTTGGCTCACTTCGGCCTGATACGGCGTGTAGGCCGTCAGGAATTCGCCGCGCGTGACCAATTGGAACACCGCGGCTGGAACGTGATTCCGGTAGAGCCCCGCTCCGATGAAGGACGCCATGGTGCCAAGGGGCACGTTGGCGCCGAGCAAACGTCGGGCATCGGCAATGATTTCCTCCTCCGTTTGTGGTCCTCGGAGGGGAAGATCCTCGTTCATTCGGACGTCCACTGGAACGTCAGAAAACAAATCGTCCATGGACGCGTAGCCCATGGCGCTCAGCATCTCGGCTTCGCGTCCTCGGTTGGGGAGTTGGTCGACCATCGTTCCACCTCAGCCGAGACCAACCTCGGCCGGATTTAATCATCGTCATTCGGACACAGCACGGCGAATCCTCATGGCCTCCACCGGGAGTGGAGGTTCATGGGCCACGTGGCAATGCTCGTGACCAACGCCTGCGCCCCCGACCCGCGGGTGCTCCGCCAAGCACGCTGGCTGGTGAAAGCAGGCCATCAGGTCACCGTTCATGCCTTCGACCGTACCGAAGAACACCCCGAAAAGGAGGAACATGACGGGGTCCACATCGTGCGCCATCGACTTGGGCAGCACACCTTTGGCGCAAGTTTTGCCACCCTCAGGGGACTTCGGCACTTTCGACGCAGGGCGCTCGAAGCGTGCCGGGCGACCACCCCGGACGTGGTCATCTGCCACGACGCCGACACGCTTCCGCTGGCGCGGGCGCTGAAGCGGCAAGGAGCAGCCACGGTGTTCGACATGCACGACCTGCGGCACACCTGGGCGAGGATCGGCGCTCCAAACCGCCTCGATCGGCGTCTTGCCAGCAAGTGGTTGGAGCAACGCACGCGGCAAGGCTTGCCCCACGCCGACCTCATCGTCACCACCAGCGGAGCCGCCAAGGCGGGCGGCGCTCCGGGACTTCAGCAGGAAATCGAGGCGTGGGGATACACCGCCATGGTCTTGGAGAACCGTCCAGATTCAAACACGGCCAGACCTGCTATGGCCGACGACACGTGGCGTGTTGCTTGCCTCGGAAGGGTGCGCGATGTGGCCACGGCAGACCTTCTCATCCGAGCCCTGACGTCCATGCCCGAGGCTGAACGCCCTGTCCTTCGGTGGGCGGGTGACGGGGTCGCAGCAGACGAGGCACGGAAGCGTCTCCAAGCCTCTGGGCTTCAGCTCGAAATCGAAGGAGCCTACGTCGCCCATGACCTCGATCGCCTGCATGACGGTGTTGACGTGGCCCTCGCAATCTA
>DUHU01000118.1 GCA_013330765.1 Candidatus Poseidoniaceae archaeon
CGTTGCGGAAGCCGTGGAACGAGCGGATGACGCAGCCAGGCTTGATGCCGGTCTTCGCTACGTGGAGCGTGTCGACTGGCGCCCATCCGAGGCCGATGAAACCACCATGACCCTCGTGCTTCAACAGGATCTGTTGCGTTTGGATCACGCGACGGGTGATTTGGACGCTGAGGTGCTCCTCTCCGGCCTCGGCCCAGCCGTGCATGAAGGCGAAATCACGCTCTCGGGAACCGAGGCCGTCTGGGTCGTTTACGAGCAAGGCGTCACGCGCATCGCGCTGATACCACCGCTGGACACGCTCAACGGTTCATGACCGCAGCGTGCACTTGTGCTTGCACGTCCCGCATCCGGGTCTTCGCACCCAACTCACGGAAAACGGTCAACGCCCGTTGAAGGTACTCCATGCGGCGTTGTTTGTCCGGAGTGACGCCTCCCAATTTGGAAAGAAGTTCGCCGATTTGCATGCGAAGATCGTTGGCTTCAGCGATGACGAGGGCTTGACGGTACTGTTCCGTGGCCTCATCAACGCGCCCACCGTCCTCATGCACCTCACCCAGCAAGATGCTGATTTCCACCGTTGCGAGCACGTCACCGCCATGCGACAGTGCTTCCACGGCACTGGAATAGTGATGCAAGGCAAGCTCCGTGTCCTTGACCTTGGCATAGAACCGTCCGAGCACGGCCTGAGCGCGAGCATGGAGCATGGCCTCATCGTCCCCGTTTGTGGTTTCGAAGGCCTTGATGGCATGGTCCCGCGCTCGGTCGACTTCTCCGAGGTCGAGGAAGGCTCGAGCCAAGCTGATCCGAGAACCCACCAACGCATCGGGGTCAGCGCTGGTCGCGAGGATGGTCTCCACCTGCGCATACGCGTCGAGGGCTGCTTTTTGATCGCTCTTTCGGCGGAGCAAGTACCCCATGTTGTTGTAGGTGCGCGTGGCACCTTGCTCGTCTTCGAGCGAGATGAAACCCTTCAGCGCCTCGCGGTGCAGGTCCAATGCCTCATCTGGACGTCCTTGCTTGAGGGAGACGTCGGCGAGGGTGGAGCGAACCTCCGAAGCGGTGCGCTGATCCTTTGCATCGACCGCACCTTCCAAGGCTGAATGCAACGCGGTCTGGGCTTCGTCGAGTCGACCCTGAAGCGCGAGCACCTCACCCGAAAGTTGGTGCAAGCGTGCACCTTCCGAGCCTTCGAGTTCCGCAAATGGCACGCGCTCCAGCAGGGTCAGCACTTCCATGTGGCCTTTGCTGACCAATCCACGGCCTTCGTTCGTCAACAAATGAACGGCTTCTTCGAGTTCTTCGCATTCGATCAGGTGGTGGATGTATTCGACCAGTTGTTCCGCTGTCGCGTGGTGTTCTGCGTACCACGCGATGCACCGCCGATGGAGGTCCTGACGTTGCTGTTGGTCGAGGCTACGAAGAAGGAATTCGCGAATCAAATCGTGGACATCGAACGTGCTGCTGTCGGCTTGACGGGCCAAGCCTTGATCCACAAGCGAATCCAGAACATCGAGGTCGAGGTCCTGCTGACCAAGGGCATCGATGGACACCGACTCACGAAACACCGAGAGGGCCGCCAGCACCCGTTTCTCTTCAGCCGTCAGTTTGGAGAAGATTTCCACGGAAACGTAGGTTTCCAGCGATTCGTGGTAGGCCCCCGCGGACGCTCCACGGTTGATGAGTTCCAACACCAACGGGTGGCCCCGGGACAAACCGTGGATGTGCAGCCATTGCTCGTCGGAGAGGTCTTCGAAACTGCTTAGCAGTTGTCGCGTTGCGTCTGGATCAAGACCGTCGAGGGGCAACACGAAACTGGAAATCCTGCCTTCGGCATCCTTGGCTGCGACGACGGGCTTGAACGAGCGTGAAAACAGCACCAAGCCAACGAGGTCCTCGGCTTCGATGAGGTTGAGCGCCACCGCCTGAATCGTTTGGTGCAACACCGCGTCGGAGACCTTGTGGTAATCGTCCAAAATCAGCAACGAAGGTGTTCCAGAGAGCGCGTCGACAATCAGCCTGGCGGCGTCGGATGGCTGCGGGACCGGTGTTGCTGCAAGGTAATCCGAAAAGGAGGCATCACCCATGTTGGCAAGCCATTCAGCGATGGATTCCAAACACGCACGGGCGCTTTCCCAGTCCTGGCAGCGGTGGTAAAGCATGTTCCTCCTGTGGGTGAAACGTTCCACCAACTTCCCCGCCACGGTGGTTTTCCCAATCCCGGCAATGCCTGGAACCAGCAGGGTCGTGGCACGGGCATCGAGGAGGCTCACGATGTGATCAAGTTCACGTTCTCGGCCGTAGAAATGGCGAACACGAGGGAGGTCGGCAAACGAGGTGACCAGCTGCTTTTCCACGTGTTTCGACAAATCCCGGTCGACCAAATCAGGTGACAAACCACGCACGTCGAGGACGCCGTTGTCGTCCATGTAGCGGATGACGTCCACTGGCCGCATCGGGAAGGGCAGGATTTCGTGAACCGTACCGAGCTCGCTTCGTTTGGAAGAGCCGTCTTCCAGCAAGCAATGCACAGGATGGGTCCGCAAACGCTGCCATGTTTCTTCGGCGCCCGTGATGCCGGTGTCGGTCAAGAAATACGCTTTCCGTTTCCGGGCGACGCCTGAGACGTGGGCTTGCCGTTCGACCAACAAGCCCGAGTCCTTCAACGATGCAATGGCCCGGGGGACGTTGGACCGTGCAATGGCCACTGCGTTGGCGATTCCCATTTGCGAAAGCGCGAAAGGAACCTCAACGCTCGACTTGTAGTCGACGTAATCGCGCAGATGAAGCAGGATACGCTCCTGCACACCCGGTTTCGGATTGCCGCTCAAATTCCAACCTCACTCGGTGGGTGGGACGTAGTTGGGGTCCGGAACCCACTGGTTCGTGGCGGCGTCCCAGAGCCATCCTGGATGTTGCGAACTTTCAGCCGCAGCGGCCGAGGCGACCGCCGTTTGCTGTGCAGGAATCTCGGGAGCCGACTTCTTCGCCCAAGCGTAGGGGTCTTCCTCCACCTGAGCCTCAGCACCTTCGACCTCCTCTTCGAATTCTTCGTATTCAACGAAGAACGTCAACACCATGGCGGCCAACACGACCACGACAAGCAGCGCTCCAACGATGATCCAAATCATCGAGATGCCACCTTGGGCGGCCGAAGCAGGCGTCAGGGTGTAATCTCCCCCACTTTGGGCTTCTTGCCCGTCCATTTCGAAGTAGATCTTCGTGGCTTTGTCACTGTTGAGCTGGTTCACCGTGATGTCCATCGCCCACGTGCCGTCAGAAAGCACACGCGTGGTGTTCAACCGGAGGTTGCCGGCTTCTGTTCGAGCCGAGACGGTTGACCCGGGCAAACCGGTTCCCGTGAAGGAAGCAGAAACATCCGTGTCGAGGTAGGCTTCGTTGCTGCTCTTCTGCACGTCGAATTCAACGGCCCGCACCAGGAAGTTGACCCTGAAAGAATACGCCACGGAGCCATATTCGTCCTGGGCTTCGAACATCACCTGTTCGAGGGACCACTCACTGATCTCGGTCGTGGTCTGCGCCATGCCGTCCATCGGATTGTAGGTCGCCACACCACGAGAGTTGATCGTGATGAAGGAGGGGTAATCGTCGTCTTCGAAGGTGGATGGGTCGTCATACACGTCGTAGATGAGCAGGGTGGAATCGACGTCAAGGTCGCTAAAGAACGTGGCCAAATCGATGCTCTGGCCCGAACCGCAGCGGTCGATGCTGTTGGAGTACTCGTCACAGAAGATCGTCAACGTCTGTGGCCATTCCAGTCCATTGAACGCCGGGGCGTTGTTCTCACGATCGACCGGATTGTCGATGCGGACTCGGCGGCGGACTTCGTCCGAGTAATCTTCGCCGTCGTAAGCGACCACGATGATCTCGTACTGCTGGTCATGGATGTAATTGGACGTGTCCCATGTCGCTTGCCAAGCCCCGTTCGAGAGGAATTGGGTGACGATGATTTCTTCATCGGACATGAGGATGCTCGAAGCGAGATCGAGCACCTGAACTTCCACACGCGTGACTTGCCCGTCGTTGTCCAGTGCACCACCTTGGAGGTAGGAATCCTCACTGGCGCGCAAGATTCCACCGTCGATGATCAGGTCCCCATCGGCGTCGTAGGCGTCAACCGTGACGAAGGGAGGTGTGTTGTCGTTTTCAATGATCAGCGTTCGGCGTTCCACGGTGCAACCGTCTGGCCAATCGATGCAGAAGTCGGAATCTGCGGCCCAGACTTCGAAGGTATAGTCGCCACTGGGCAAGTCTTCGAAGTTCCACTGGTATTCCCAAGCGGTCTGACCTTGCGTGTACAGATGAGAGAAGTAATCGTTGGGCCCGGTGATGTTGAACCAAATTTGCTGGATGTCAGACCCCTGAACGCCCGTGTAAGGGTCGGACGCCGTTCCGGTGAAGAGCACCTTACCGTTGCGATGGGTCGAACCGTCGAGGGGTTCGTTCAAGATCAAGGTTGGAGCAACGAGGTTCAATTTGTACTTCCTCGTCTCTTGCGGCGAGGTGTCCAATCCGTCGAAGGACCGAACACGGAAAGTCACGTCGCTCTCGCCATCGGGGTGGCCCGAAAGGTCCCACTCAAAGGACCATGACTTGAACGGGTGGTTGTCCTTGGTGATCACGCCGTTCGCTCCGGAGGTGTCGGTGGCCGAGTACCACGATTGGCTGCCGGGTGGCTGGACTTCAACGCGCTTGACGATGCCAAACTGCTTCTCGTACGCGATCTGATCGAGGGCATATTCGCCCGGACTGCCACTACCGGCAATGCCGTCCCATGCCGATCCCGTCAGCGAGACCGTCTGCGCGAAGGAAGCTCCGTCAAGTTGGTCGACAACGATGCTCGGACGAAGGTTGTCGAGGTTGATGACGTCGTCCACACCGCCGCTCAGGGTGAAGGAGAAGGTCTTCTCGCCCTTGCCGAACTTGTAGGCTTCGACCGTGTAGAAGGCCTGTTCTCGCCCGTTCGTGCAGTCTTCATCGTCGGTGTCGACCTTCGTGTCACCGTCGTTGTCGTACCCGTCTGCACACGAATTCTCGTCGATGTCTTCGACGACTGGTGTTCCAGGAACGTCGACGGCGGTGTCACCGACGAAGTGGTTCCAGTTGCGGTCAATCAGGAAATCGCTGGGCAGGGAGACGAAGTCTGTGAAGCCGAATGGATCGGTTTCGAGTTCGTAGAGCGGAAGCCCTACGGAATCACGGATCACGACAGTGGCGTCAGCCACGTTGGAACCTGCGGCCTTGACTTGGTAACGAACAAGTTCACCTTGGCGAACCTGGGTTCCCCACTCGGAGTTTTGGTTCTGGACGAACACCTTCGAGGTGTCGAAGTTCTGAAGGTCCGCGTAGGAGAACACGGTGGAGTTTGTGACCAACTCGATGGCGAGGGGCATGTCCCGTGGCGGGAGTTCAGCGGAAACGGGAAGCTGCAAGCATTCTTCGGTCACGTAAGGGCACTCGGCACCTTCCCATGCAAGCATGACCGGGTAGCCTGAGTTCACGTCAGGAATGAATTCAGACTGGACCGTGATGCGAGATTCTGTAACGTTGTACACCTGCGTGGCGTTGGTCCACGTGTTTCCGGAGAAGTAACCGATGGAACCGTACTTGTTGCCGTAGTTGTCGTCGAATTGGAAGATGCGCACGGCAAAGTCGCCGGTCTCCATCTCGTTGTCCTGCACGTTGACGATGCCACCGTTGACGCGGAGCGCGTCACCCATGTTGTTTGCAACACGGTTGTTTTCGATCGTCGCGCTCGCCATGAACACGTGAATGGCCGGGCAGGCAAAGTCGCCTCCGTACATCCATTGGGAGTTGCAGGTACCAGAGTTGTTCTCGATGATGTTGTTGGCAAAATACATCCTGTTGGCCGATGGTGCTGGCACGCTCCATCCCTGATCTCGATAGTGGTATTCACCGAGCACCACAGGCTCCCTGGCCGTGTCGTGAATGGTGTTGTTTTCGGCGATGACGTCGGACGAACCGTAAATCCAGAGACCGTTGTAGCCCTCAATCGGCCCAATGTCGTTGTTGTACGCTTGCACGACCGAGGAACGAATGCCGAAACCGGAACCTCCGCTCGCGCCAGAGATCGAGTTGCCAGTGGCTGAAACGCGTGCTCCGTCGTAGGCGGTGATGCCAGCACCCTCGCCGGTGGTGATGTCGTTGTCGTCGATGTAGAGCGTGTGTTCGATGTCACCTGTTTGTTTGTAGGAGTTGGTGTCGATGGCGTTGCACAGCACGTCCACGGTCGAGTTTGTGAGCCAGCCTGACGTTCCACGCATGAACACGCCATACGCATTCTCACCGATGTCCAAACGCTCCAAACGGATGTAGGAATCTTCGGTATAGATGAGCGAAAAACCGCCGCCTTGGTTACCACACTGCGCTTCCGTGTCGCCGGTGAAGGTCGAGTCAAGAACGCGCATGGTTGAGAGGATGCCGAGGCCTGCTCCGTAGGCTTGGATGGAAGCGGCCTTGTAGGACTGTTCGTCAACACCCAGCACGAAGTCTGAGTTGGTGATGGTTGGCGAAGCAGCGTTGATGGCAATGACGTTGCTCGTGTTGATGTCGGAGAACGAGAGACCGTTGGCGTCGAAGCTTGCGCCGTCAAAAATGAGGGCGCCAAAGAGGTACTTCTGAGCGTTCACGGAGTAAATGGGGAATCCGTAGGCCTTCTCGAAATGAACGAAGTTCAG
>DUHU01000265.1:0-600 GCA_013330765.1 Candidatus Poseidoniaceae archaeon
TTCGAGATTGAACTCGTGATTGACGGGTATTGCCAAATTCTTGAAGGCCAAAACAACACGAATAGGGTGTACGCATGTGTTGCTAAAATCCAATCCCTGACGGCCCAGTATACAGGCTTCAGGCGCTTTATTTCTCCCAGAGCAAGGAGTTTCAAAGCGCTGTGCAAGTTTTTACGATAAAGATTCGATTACAACGGAAAGGGACATGGACGGTCCGCCATGACAGCGGTGCATGGGCGACGTGCGCATCGAAGCCGACACCATGGGCGAACTCGAGGTTCCAGCGGACCGGT
This sequence comes from Candidatus Poseidoniaceae archaeon, assembly GCA_013330765.1. GTDB lineage: Archaea > Thermoplasmatota > Poseidoniia > Poseidoniales > Poseidoniaceae > MGIIa-L3 > MGIIa-L3 sp12206u. Next base: position 294 of record DUHU01000265.1, read on the forward strand.
ACTACGGTTGCCAGACCGCTCGCTCGCTGATCAACTTCGACATCGGTGAGGACACCATGCCCCGCGGCGTCGTCCGCGCCTTCGGCATCCTCAAGCAGGCCGCTGCACGCACCAACGTCGCCCTTGGCCAGCTCGACGCCTCGGTCGGTGATCTGGTCGCCGCCGCCGCCCAGGAAGTCATCGAGGGGAAGCTCGACGATCACTTCCCGCTGCGCGTCTGGCAGACCGGCTCGGGCACCCAATCCAACATGAACGCCAACGAGGTCATCGCCAACCGGGCCATCGAGATGGCCGGCGGCGTGCTCGG
>DUHU01000265.1:996-12091 GCA_013330765.1 Candidatus Poseidoniaceae archaeon
ACCGCGATGCACATCGCCGGGGCTGAAGCCATCGTTCACGAGGTCATTCCCTCCGTGGCCGCCCTGCGCGACGCGCTGGCGGCCAAGGCCGAGGCCTGGTCGGGCATCGTCAAGATCGGCCGGACCCACCTCATGGACGCCGTGCCGCTCACCCTCGGTCAGGAAGCCGGCGGCTGGGTGGCCCAACTCGACGCGGACCTGCGCCGCCTGTCCTTTGCGGTCGAGGACCTGCACGAGTTGGCGCTCGGCGGCACCGCCGTGGGCACCGGCCTGAACACGCATCCAGACTTCGCCGAGCGGGTGGCCGCGGCCATCGCCGAAACGACCGGCTTGCCCTTCGTCTCCGCGCCGAACAAGTTCGCCCAACTGGCGGCCCACGACGCCGTGGTCGCTGCTTCTGGAGCCTTCAACACCCTCGCCGCTTCGCTGATGAAGATCGCCAACGACGTCCGCTGGCTCGGTTCTGGGCCCCGCTGTGGCCTTGGTGAACTCGCGCTGCCGGCCAACGAACCCGGCTCGTCGATCATGCCTGGAAAGGTCAACCCGACGCAAGCCGAAGCGATGACGATGGTCTGCTGTCAGGTCATGGGCAACCACACGGCCATCACCATCGGTGGCAGCCAAGGCAACTTCGAGCTCAACGTGTACAAGCCGATGATGATCCACAACCTCCTGCACAGCGCGCGTCTGCTCACGGACGCCTGCCGCGCCTTCCGTACGAAGTGCGTCGACGGCATGGAGCCAAACCTCGCCGCCATCGGCGACCACCTCGAGAACTCGCTGATGCTCGTGACCGCGCTGAACAACCACATCGGCTACGACATGGCGGCGAAGATCGCCAAGAAGGCGCACGAGGAAGGCACCACGCTGCGTGAAGCAGCCCTCGCGCTGAACGCCCTGACCGAGGAACAGTTCGACGCGTGGGTTCGTCCCGAGGACATGACCGGGCCTTCGGCCTGATCAGTTTCGAAGTGCCCTGAGTTTGGCCAACATCGCGGCACGGTGCGCCGCCGCATCGTCGTCGCCGGACTCAGAAGGTGCGTTTTGGTCCAACCGTCGCCGAAGCATGGCCGCGTCAAGGACCACCACGTTGCCGTCGTCCATGCCCACGGCCAAGCGTTGGTCGTGAGCATCCATGGCCTCGATGCGGGCCACGTCGAAGGTCGCGAGCACATCACCGTCTGATTCGAGCAAGTGAAGGTGGCCTTGCGTACCTGACCAACGGGCCACGGCCACGAAGCCGCCCTCGCCTGCCAGCACGCCAGCCGCCGTGACCGGAGCCCCAGGTGCCGCCCATGCGAGGCCTTCCTCGATGCTGGCGAACGTTCCGGCTTCGTCGCAAAGGAACACCCGCCCGTCGCCGGTGTGCATCGCGTTCGCGTGGGCAAGCCCCTCGACGTTGTCGCCGTTGATTCGCACCAGGTCGCCAACGCTGGACAACACCAGCGGGCCAGTCGCGTCGTGCGCCATGGCCAAGACCGCAAACTCGCCGATTGGACGATGCTCAAAGGCGCGTCCGTCCTTGGTGGCAAGAAGGCCGCCACGCGGCCGACCGAGGCCGAACAGCAACTCACCGTCGTGTTCGATCACGTCCCACGGGCGCTCGTCGAGCCGATGGACGTGGAGTCCCTCGCCGTTGGCGTCATGAAGCCAGAAGGCCGATTCGAGGAAATCAAAGTGCTCGATGTCGTACACGGACGAGGTCGTCAGCAAATGGTCGCCAACCACGCATTGCAGGTCTGCGCTGCCTTCCAATGGATGCGACCAGCGTTCCTCGCCGGTGGCGAGGTCAAGCACGACCACATGCAAGCCTGCCGTCAACGCCAATGCGTCCTTCCAAGGCGTGATGGCCATCACGCGGTCGGGGGTTGAGGCGGACCACAACAGCGTTCCTTCCGCGTCCCATCGCCGGACGCAACCGTTCCATCCTCCGGCAACGAGGCCGCCGTCAGGAAAGAGGTGAACCGCCGAAACCTGCTCGTCGAGATGGCGCACCATCCACGCGAGGTCCCGCAGGTCCATGCCTTACGCACACGTCGCTTCAGGCATCAGCCTTGGGGGTCCTTGGGTCCAGTTTCTGGACGTCCAGGGCCAGTGCTCAGGTCAACAGGCGGTCAACGATGGCACGAAGGTCCGCGGCACGTGAAGCCGGGGCCAATCCCAACGCTTCGATGCGTGCACGCCCGGCTTCGCTCCAGGACGCTCGTGTGTCCATGTCGGCCGCTTCCTCAAGCGCAGCGTGCCATGCAGCACGGTCGTTGCGCGGCAGCAAGCGACCGGACACACCGTCGACGATCGTGGTGCCAAACCCGCCGTCGTTGACCATCAGGGCCGGCGTGCCCACGGCGTGCGCTTCCACGGGCGTCAGGCCGAAGGGTTCGCCGTGGGCGAAGGAAATGACCGCTCTGGCTGTGGCCATTTTGTGAGCCAAATCATCGTGGCTGAGTCGAGGCGCAACATCGAGGGCGACGCCCACCGAGGTGGCGTGGGCCTTGAGCCGCTCGAGGTCAGCCGCATCACCGCCGCCAACGTGCACCAAGGCGAGACCGGTGCCGACGAGCATGCCGATGCATTCCCACGTCCCTTTGGCCCATGCTGCGCGACCCACCGTCAGAACGTGGCCTTCCGGCTCGGGCGCCGGCCCTTCGCGCGCCCACATGGCGGTGTCCACGCAAGGCAGAAACACGCCTGCGTCCAGGCCGAAGACGGCCTTGATGCGCGATTGAATGTAGGGTGAATTTCCGCTGATGGCACAGCGACGACGGGCCGCCATGCGACGCACCAGGGCACGGTCCCTACGGCGCGGCGCGGTGAGCAGCAGGCGCGTGAGCACCACGGGCCGAGGCTGGCGGCCGTCGATCTTCGCCCAGAGGGAGGTCTCTCCGTGCAGGCCTCGGCGGGGTTCGAGCATGTGGACGTGAAGGGGCAGGTCAGCGGGCAAGGCGTCGGCCGCCTCGAGCGACCCTTCGCCCGAAACGAGGTGCACCACGTCCACACCGTCCAGCGATGCCAGGCCGTCCTCGCTGGACAGGAAGGCACGCCACGCACGTGAAGCAGCGCGGCTTGAAGCCGCGGTGATGCGCACGAGCACGGAGGTGTCGCCCTTCCACGTCTGGGTAGGGGTGAACACGGGGATGCCGAGTCGGGCCGCTTCGGCTTCCATGTCGGGATGTCCGTGGAGTGTGGCGATGCGGATTGAGGAGAAGACCTGCAACCACGTTTCCAACTGCCGAACGACGTCGCGTTCGGCGCCGCCGTACTGGGCAAAAGAGCCCTTGACGATGAGCAAGGCCGGACCGTCCGACGCTTCGCTCATGACGTGACGTTCCACGCGTGGGGCATCAAGGTGGCGACGTTGAGGCTCAGAACATGCCGTCCATGCCCATGCCGCCCATACCGCCCATGCCACCCATGCCGCCGTCATCGGCGCCCTTGGGTTCCGGCTTGTCGGCCACCAGGGTTTCCGTGGTCAGCACGAGTCCGGCGATGGAGCCGGCGTTTTGGAGGGCGTTGCGGGTCACCTTGACCGGATCGATGACGCCCATCTCGAAGAGGTCGCCGTACTCGCCGGTCTTGGCGTTGTAACCGAAGCTTCCGTCGCCGTCGTCGACCTTGGCCGCGACGATGGCGGGCTCAAGGCCCGCGTTGTCGACAATTTGCCGCAGCGGCGCCACGAGGGCGGAGCGCACAATGCTGGCACCGAGGGCCTCGTCGCCGGTGAGGTCGAGTCCGTCGATCACGCCGGTCGATCGGAACAGCGCAAGGCCGCCACCGGCGACCACGCCTTCGGCCATCGCCGCACGGGTTGCGTTGAGGGCGTCGTCCACACGTGCCTTCGTTTCCTTGGCTTCGGTTTCGGTGGCTGCACCAATCTTGAGCACGGCGACACCAGATCCGAGTTTCCCGACGCGTTTCTCGATCTTCTCGCGGTCCCACTTGGAGGTCGCAAGTTTGGCGCGTCCACGGAGCAATTCCACGCGTTCGCTGACCGCGGCTTCGTCGCCGCCGCCACCGATGAGCGTCGTCTTGTTCTTCGTGACGATGACCTTCTCGGCGGTGCCGAGCGAAGCGATGCCTTGGGCCTGCAGGTCGCCGCCCTTGTCCTTGGTGATGACCGCACCACCGGTCAGGATGGCGATGTCGTCGAGCATTTCGCCCTGTTCGTCGCCGAAGCCGGGCGCCTTGACCACGCATGCCTTCAGGACCTTTGAGGCGACGTTGATGACAAGGGTGGCGAGGGCTTGGCCCTCGACGTCCTTGGCCACGATGAGCAACGGACGCTTCTGTTGCATGGCGTATTCGAGCACCGGAATGAGTTCCTGCGTGCTGTTGATGCTCTGATCCGTCATCAAGACGAGCGGCGCTTCGAGCACCGCTTCGCGGCGTTCTTGGTCGGTGACCATGTAAGGTGAAACGTAGCCCTTGTCGAATTCCATGCCGTCCACGACTTCGAGTTCGGTTTCCATGGATTTTGAGTCCTCGACGGTGATGACGCCTTCGCGCCCGACCTTGTCGAAAGCCTCGGCGATGAGGGCGCCGATCTCAGGGTCGTTGTTGGCCGCGATGGTCGCCACCTGGCGAATCATGTCGCCGCTGTCGACCTCGATGGCGCTGCCCTTGAGGTGCTCGACCACGGCCGCAATGGCCGCGTCAAAGCCGGACTTGAGGGCCACGGGGCTTGCGCCCGCGGTCACGTTGCGCATGCCTTGGTGAACCAGCGCTTGCGTCATCACGGAGGCCGTGGACGTGCCGTCGCCGGCGTTGTCCTGCGTTTTCGAGGCCACTTCCTGAATGAGCTTCGCACCCATGTTCGCAAACGCGTCTTCGAGTTCGATGTCCTTGGCGATGGTCACGCCGTCGTTGATGATCGTCGGGCTGCCCCACGACTTTTCCAGCACCACGGTGCGGGCGGCGGGGCCAAGGGTCACCTTGACCGCGTTCGCCACGGCATCGATGCCTTCGACCAATTTGCTGCGTGCTTCGTCTCCATACACAATTTGCTTCGCCATGATATCACCTCAGTTGGTCACCTTCGCTTGGAGGTCTTCCTCCTTGATGAGCAGGTATTCGATGCCGAGCCATTCGATGGTCGTACCCGAATAGTTCCGGTAGATGACGCGGTCGCCTTCGGCGACGTGCTCGGCGTCCGGTCCAACAGCAAGAACACGGCCGACGTTCATGGCATCGCGCGCTTCCTCGGGGAGCAAGAGCCCACCTGCGGTCGTTTCTGGGGCCTTCTCGATTTCGAGAAGGACCATTGCTGCCAACGGTTTGATGCCTACGCTCATGCTCTTCGACTCCTTGTCCACTAGTGAACTGATGGTTGCGTAATCGGGGTGGTATTTCAATGCCACGAATGGCGTCATCTTCCGCGATGTGCGTCGGTCGGCAGGTTCAATCCGGGCGAGCGCCACCATGAAGCGTGGAGGAGGAAGAAGCACCCGAGTCCACTCAGGACGACGACGATTGGCTGGCCGCAGAAATCGCCACCGGCTTGACCTTCGCCAGCAGCAATGCCGTGATGTTGACCGAGGCCAAGGGCTTGCACCCGATGGCTCGATCTATCGCGGTTTTGGTCATCGTCGTCTCCCTCTTGGGATTTGTCAACGGCCTGGACTTTGCTTCACCGGAACAAGGGGTCGTCCGTCCCGATGAATTCGTCTATGCGATGTCCCGGGCAGCACCCGAAGACACCGCCATCTTTCGGGGCACCGTCGACGATCACCGCGGCATGGGCCTTGAGGACGTGACCGTCATCGTCCAATGGGAGTCGGGCAACCAATGGGTCTTCGAGGAAACCCAAACCAATGCTCAGGGCGAATACCTGCTCGAGAACCTCACACCAGGATTGGTCCGTGTGGACCTCGTGTTTGAACGGGACAACCACACGGACGTGCTGTCCAACAGGGTGCTGCTTTCACCGCCTGCTTTGTTCGAACCCTATGGATTCACAACCGTCAATTTCGATTTCCCATCCCAGGCCGAATTTTCTGCCTCGCCCTGCAACAACGGAGCCGAAACGTGCGAACTCAGGACCATCGACAACACGCCTGAACAGATGGAACACCCATTGATGGATCCTGCCGCGGCAGGACTCTACGTCGTGATCGGGTTTGGCTTCATGGGCCTCGCGTTGATCAGCGGCGGCTTTTCCATCGCCTCCCTGCGGCTCGGGTCACTGCCCTTGCTTCGGGTTGCCTCGGTGCTGTCCTTGTTCACCATGGGGCACTTCTACAGTGCATGCATCCTTGGCTTAACGGCGGTCATTCTGACCTTCCTCGTGCCGCGACGTCTCGTGCCCGTCATGTCCTGAAGGCGTCGACACCCTCTCCCACGACCGTCAAACGGTTTGGCGCATGGGCCATCAGCCGCTCCAGCGCTGCACCGTCGCACCAAAGCAACAACTCGACGCCCTCCGTCACCTGGCGTCGCTCGAGCACCAAACCTGCTTGCCGAAGCGCGTCCTCGAGGGCGGCGATGGGCCGACCGTTGTCCTCTGGGTGGCCGATTCGTAGCACCCGTGCAGGCCCATGGAGGCGGGTCAAAATGGCGTCGCGTAAGGCGATCATCCCTTCGCCGGTGTGGGAGGACACGAAACTCGGGTTGAACAGACCGATTTCTTCGACCAGTTCCTCCACCCTCCGACGCTGTTCGTCGTCGATCAAGTCCACCTTCGTCAGGACGAGCATGACGTCAACATCGTCGTCCTCAAGCCGGTCTTGCACTTCCCGAACGGAGGTGCTCAGCCGACGGATCAATTCCTCGTTGCTGTCGCTGGCGTCCGCCATGAGCAAGAGCAAATCGCACTCCAACGCCTCGGCCAACGTGGCCCGAAAGGCTTCGAGCGTCTCGCTTGGCAAGGCGTCAATGAATCCAATGGTGTCCGCCAACAGAACACGCGGGCTCGCCTCCATCCGTCCGACGGTGGTCTCCAGCGTCGAAAACAACCGGTCCTCCACCAGCACAGATTTTCCAGAAAGGGCACGAAACAGGCTCGACTTCCCCGCATTGGTGTATCCGGCCAGGCCGACCGTTCGCGCGCCGCTCCTCGTCCGTTGCCTTCGCCGTTCGGACTGCGCCCGTGCGTGGCGCAGAAGCCGTCGTCGCAAGCCTTCGATCTCTCGTCCGAGGGTGACCAGCACTTCCGTGGCTCCCGTGGCACCCGCGCCACCGTATCCAGCCCGTTCGCCGGTGGTTTCCTGTGAAATCAGTTCGCGCAAGACGGTCCGGTCGGAACGAAGACGAGCGATGCGGACCTGTGTGCGTGCCTCGACGGATGCTGCGTGTGCCGTGAACAAGGCGAGCAGCAACCGTACGCGGTCCCAGACCTCGACGCCCAAGACGGTGGACGTGGCGACAAGTTGCCGTGGCGTCGCGTTGGTGTGAAGCAGCACCAGATCCGTCCCTTTCCAAGCATGCCCGTCTGGGGCGGTTCGGAGGAGGTCGGCGGCTTCGTCCAAACGGCCTCGGCCGAGGTACGTTCGCGGATCTTCACGACCGCGTTGTTTGACCACGTCCACAATGGTGATTCCCATGGTGGTTGCAAGGTCGGTGAATTCGGTCGTGTCCGCCTCACCACGCACCAACAGGACGGCTCGGCGGCCTGCGTGGTCGGTTCTGGCGGCACCAAGCAGCACGCCGCCTGCACCGGCCAACACGTCGCGCTCCGCCATGGCGATGAACTCCGCGCCTCTGCTATCATCCCGATGGCGACGCCGTCACCGTGATGAGCAAGAGGCCCCACGTCCCGTCATGGAGCCGGTGTCCATCGACCTCCGTCTCGATGGTCGCGCCTCCTTGCTTTCCATCGCCAAAGCGGTGGAGGGAGTCGAATCGAGCGTGGACGGAGAGGCCCTGGTCCTGCGCGTGTCCGCTCCGAGCCTCCGAGAAGCACAGGTGCTTCTCGACAGAGCGCTCGCGGCCCTAAACGAGGGCGAATCCTCGAGCGAAAGCCCGTGGCAGGATTGATGAGGGCGGGCTCAGACCGAACCGCGATGGACGGAGATGAAAGCGGCGGCCGAGCCCCCGTCGTCATTGTCCGACCGACCACCAACGTGACCAGCGGCGTAGCGGTCACGCAGAAACTTGTGCGCGCATCTGTGGCCTTCGGCGACCTCATTCGTGGCACGTACGGGCCAAACGGTTTGGACAAGATGCTGTACAAATCGAACGGCGAAACCGCGGTCACCAACGACGGCGCTCGAATCGTCGCGGATCTGTTGGTGAAGCACCCAGCTGCCAAAACCTTCGTTTCCATGGCAGAAACCCAGGAGAATGCATGCGGCGATGGCGTCACGGGCTGCCTGATTTTCGCCTCTGAATTGATGCGGGAAGGCGGGCGGTTGCTCGAACGCAGCCTCCATCCTCTCACCTTGGTGGAAGGTTACCGTGAGGCCGCAGACATCACCCTCGCGATGGCTGAGGCACGAAGCTCCGATGCTTCGGGCGCCGATGCAGCACGATGGGCAGATGTCGCGATGACGGCCATGACCGGAACCAGTGCCGAGGCAGGAGGGGAACGTCTCGCCTCCCTCGTGGTCCAGGCTGCCATGCTCGTGCAACGAACCGCAGGCCAAGACCCGCTGTCCTACGAACGCATCCGGATGGCAAAGCGTGGGGCGGGCGAGCTTGGACAAAGCCGCCTCATCAGCGGCCTGATTTACGACCGACGCGTGGCGTTGGACCGCCAGGCACGGCTCCTAGAGAACGTCCAGGTGGCGGTTCTGACGTGCCCTCTGACCCTGCAAAAAGGTGTTCGAGAGGCCGAAATTGAAGTCAATGACGTCGATCAATTGGAGTCCTTCATGGCGGCAGAGGACGCCCTGCTCGACGCTCATGCGACGGCGGTGCTCGCTTCGGGCGCACGCTTGATCGTCTGCGCCAAAGAGGTCGAACAGCGGGTGCTGCATCGGCTCGTGGACGAGGGATGCGTCGTGCTTGCGGACGTGGACAAGGACGGCGCAGAAGACCTCGCTGAAGTCACTGGAGCCACGCTGTGCGAGCACCTCGACGATCTTGATGCCACGGCTCTTGGGCGCCTCGATCGTTTCTCGGTCGAGACCCTCGAAGGAGAAGAAGGGCGCCGCGAGCGGCTGATGTTTGAGCATGCAAACAGCAGGCTGGCCTGCATTGACGTTGCAGGAAGCGCGGGGACGGCCACCGAGGAAGTCATTCGCGGTCTCTTTGATGCTCTCCGGTCGGTCATTGGAGGCATGAGTTCAGGTCGTTTGCTTCTCGGAGGTGGAAGCCTTCACATCGCTGCTGCCATGGCCGTGCGGGAAGCCGCAGAAGCCGCTACTGGGCGACGCCGTTTGGCGATGGAAGCCTATGCTCGTGCCTTGGAGGCCGTACCAGGGGCGCTCATCGAAAACGCCGGCGGCAACCGACTGGACGTGCTCATGGACCTGCGGGCTGCACACCGCGCCGGCCAGATCGACCAAGGCGTCACCGCTGCAGGAGCCAACGGCATCATCACCCAAGCATGGGCCAACGCCGAGACCCTCGAACACGCCGTGGTCGTGTCGACGGAAGCCGTGTGTGGGTTGCTTCGTATCGATCAGGTGATTTCAGCTCGAGGCGATTGACGCCACGTTCATAACCGGTCCACCGGTGCTCAATCAAACGGGTCACGTCATGGAACAGGAGCCCGTACGGCCACGCGCTCTTCTCAGCGTGTGGGACAAGCGCGACATCGTCCCATTTGCAGAAGGTCTCGCCGCGCTTGGGTTTGATTTGCTTTCCACCGGCGGCACCGCACGTGTGCTCCGTGAGGCGGGTCTGCAGGTGCTGGACGTCTCGGAAGCGACCGGACATCCAGAAATTTTCGACGGCCGTGTGAAATCCCTCCATCCTGCCATCCATGGACCGCTTCTGGCTCGCCTTGAGCGCGAGGAGGACGCCACGCATCTCAGGGAGCTTGGTTACCCGCCCATTCAGGTGGTTGCGGTCAACCTCTACCCCTTCGCTGAAGCCGCCTCAAAGGATCCGCCCCTTCCGGACGGAGACCTCTTGGAAATGATCGACATTGGAGGTCCGACCTTGGTCCGTGCCTCCGCAAAGAACCACAGGAACGTGCTAATCGTGGTCCGCCCAGAACGGTACACGGACGTGCTGACCGCCTTGCAAGAGGCAGGTCAGCCCCAAAGCGTTGGCATGGACCTTCGCCAGGCCCTGGCCCTCGAGGCCTTCCAGCAAACCTCAGGCTACGATACGGCCATCGCCGAGGCCTTGCAACGTCGTTGGATCGGGGCGCCAGAATCGGTCGAGCAGGTCGAGCAACAGGCCGCGCGCTTCCCAACAGCCATGCGTGTGGCAGCCACCCAACGGGAGGTCCTCCGTTACGGCGAAAACGCACACCAAGCCGCGGCACTCTTCATCGACCCGATGGCCGAGGGGCATGCTTCGACCCTCGTTGGCGCGAACGTCGAGGGTGGAAAGGCGATGTCGTACAACAACTATGCCGACGCCGATGCTTGCCTTCGTTTGTGCCGTTCGCTCTCGACCGACGAGTGGCCCGAAGCACCTCATGCCTGCGTGATCGTCAAGCATGCCAACCCGTGTGGGGCGGCCTTAGGAGCCACACAGGACGCCGCCTTCCGTCAGGCGCTCGCATCCGATTCAGAATCCGCCTTTGGCTCCATCATCGCGTTCAACACCCCCGTGACCCTTGCCACCGCGGAAGCGATTGGGGACCTTTTCGTTGAAGTGATCATGGCTCCATCGTACGACGACAAGGCCCGCCTCCATCTTCGTTCGAAAACCAACCGCAGGTTGCTGACCATCGATTCACCGAACGACAGGCTCTCGCCCTTGGAACGCACCTTGGTGCGCAAGCCCATTGAAGGCGGTTGGCTGATGCAAACCGAGGAACCTCCACGGCTTGACGTCAAGGACCTCTCCACCGTCACACAACGACAAATGGACGCGACTGATGCGGCGTCCATGCGCTTCGCTGCGAGGGTTTGCGAGCAAGTGAAGTCGAACGCCATCGTCATGGTTCAAGGGTTGGCCACGGTCGGCATTGGTCCCGGTCAAACCAGCCGTGTGGAAGCCGTTCGCATCGCGGGGCGGCGTGCAGGAGACCGCGCCAAAGACT
>DUHU01000177.1:0-3850 GCA_013330765.1 Candidatus Poseidoniaceae archaeon
CCGAAGGCGATCATCAGCACCACGCCCAATTCGCCGTAGAGGCCTCCGGCCGCGCTTCCGACCAACAGCAGGATGAGCGTCGCTTGTGCCGCGATCGCGTCGTCGTCATGGCGTTGCGCAAGCCCGACGTTGAGGCCCACCAAGCCCAGCAATGCGGCACCAAGCCCGAGACCGGGGTCCGGGAGGGCGTCAAACCAACCCCAGTGATGAGCGTCGAGCGCAAAACCGTAGAGGATTTTCATTGAGATGATCACCCACGTCACGCCAAGCAGGCGCATCGAAGGACGGGGGATCCATCGCTCGCCAAGCCAGAGGCCGACACCGCCGAGTACGAGCAATCCAGGCGCAGCGACGGAAGGCGGCAAGGCGGTGCCCACATAGGCGGCCAAGGCGGAGTACGCCACGACCATGGCGACGAGCAACCCCTGCCCGAGACGCCGCTCACCCTCGACGGCCAACCCCGTGACCACGTCGTCCTCCGGGCCCTCGTTCGTCGTGGCTTCCCCAAATGGGGAGGCGATCTCGCCAATGGCGGCGTCCTCTTCCTCGTGTGTTGGTTCGGCCTCGTTTTCGGGCTCCTCCTCGAGGTTCAAGGCGAAGCCCGAGAGGTCCATTCCGCCCCCGCGTTGGAAGGCCCGCTCCCGAAGGAGGTCGTCCTCCTGCGGTTCTTCCATGATTCTCCTTCGAAGTCAGGGACTTCAAGGCTCGGGACCTTCGGAAGGCTGGAAGCGAAAAGATGGCCTTGGAAGGCGTCCTGAGGCGGTGTTGCTGGGCACACCGACCTTGCCGGACCGCAAGGGCCTAAGAGGGTCGGTTAAACCGGCCGTCATGCCCGCCGTATTTGGCAGCATCAGCGGCAACCTCAGCCAGCATGGCCTTGCGCCTCAGGGTGACGTTCATTGGAACCTCGAAGCACCAGAGCTCATCGAACTGGCCGTCGAGCGAGGCGAGGGCGTCTTTTCGGCCCACAAGGCCTTGGTGACCGAAACCGGTGAGCGCACAGGCCGCTCCCCCAACGACAAATTCATCGTCGAAGAATCCGGCACATCGGACGACATCAACTGGGGCGACGTCAACGTTTCAACCGACCTCGCGACCTTCACGGCCCTCCGGGCCAAGGTCGTGGCCTTCCTTGAAGCACGGGATGCTCTTTTCGTGCAGGACCTGTATTGTGGAGCAGAGGTCACAGAAGCCCTCCCCATCCGTGTGGTCACGCACAACGCGTGGCACAGTGCCTTTGCTCGCAACATGTTCGTGCGACCGGATTCCGAGCGATTGGACCAGCATGAGCCCCAATTCACCGTTCTCCATGCACCGCATTTCGAAGCCGATCCTGCCGTCGATGGCGTGAATTCACATGTCTTCGTCATCGTCAACTACGCCGCGAAGGAAGTCATCATCGGCGGCAGCCGATACGCAGGGGAAATCAAGAAGTCGATTTTCTCGGTGATGAACCTCATCCTACCAAAGAAGGGCATCCTCCCAATGCACTGCTCTGCGAACACAAACGGGGAAAACACCGCCATTTTCTTCGGGCTTTCTGGCACGGGGAAAACCACCCTTTCCGCCGACCCAAAGCGAGCGTTGGTCGGTGACGACGAGCACGGTTGGGGCGCAAACGGGGTGTTCAACTTCGAGGGCGGCTGCTATGCCAAGCTGATCGACCTGTCTGAAGAAGACGAGCCGGCCATTTTCGGAACCACCCGCCGCTTCGGGACGGTTCTGGAGAACATCGTCCTCGACGAAGGTGGCGTCCCCGACTTCGAGGACACGAGCAAGACGCAGAACACGCGCGGCTCCTATCCGATTGAATTCATCGACAACCGCACGCCTGACTCCAAGGGCGGCCATCCGCAGAACGTGATTTTCCTGACCTGCGACGCCTTCGGCGTGTTGCCGCCCATCTCCCGCTTGACGCCTGAGCAAGCCGCCTATCACTTCATTTCAGGATATACGGCCAAGGTGGCGGGAACCGAAGTGGGCGTCAAAGAGCCCCAAGCCACCTTCTCGGCGTGCTTCGGTGAGCCGTTCATGCCCATGCATCCCGGCGTGTATGCCGACCTTCTCTCCTCGAAAATGGCTGAACATGGTGCAACGGCCTGGCTCATCAACACCGGCTGGTCCGGTGGCGCCTATGGCAAAGGGAACCGAATGAAGATCCGTTACACCCGCGCCATGCTGAACGCCGCCCTCGACGGTGACCTCGATGGCGTGGAATACGTCACCGACGGTCGCTTTGGCTTCGAAGTCCCGACCTCTTGCCCCGGCGTGCCCGCCGAGGTCTTGCAACCGCGTGGAACGTGGACCGATGGTGGAGCCTACGACACCACCGCGGACCGCCTGGCTCGGATGTTTAACGAGAACTTCGCCAGGTACGCCCAAGGCGTCAGCGACGCCGTGAACGGCGCGGCACCGTCGCCCTTGGCTTGAGCGGGGAAGGCTTCAAACCTCAACCTCGCGGAATCGTCGCGTGGACGGATTTGTCACGCCCCTTGACCGCCTCTCCGAGATCTGCTGGAGGCTCGGTTACGTCGCAGACAGGGACCTTGCTGCACACGGTCTGGAATCGTGGGACTTCAGGGAAGAAGAAGACAGCCTGATCATCAGCATCGCCAACTACCTCTACGAGGCCTACACGACCGGAGACTCCGATGAAATCGTCATCCTGCGCATGGTTTTGCCCGTTCACGACATCGTTCGAAAGGTGTTCATGAACATCAACGAAGACGTTGCCCAGCGCCTCTCTTTCGAATTCTTCACCAACGCCATCCACGGAACGGAACGGACGGGTTTCCTTCCGAGTCCCGCGGTTGCAGAAACCGTGGATGCTGCCGACGCCCTGGTGATTCGTCAGAAATTGTTGTTGCCGCACGCCGATCACGTGGTCATGCAGCGGGTCATGGACGCCATCCAAGAACTGCTTTCCCGTTACAAGTACCTCGAAAGGGAACTCTTCAGGGCCTTCATGGCCGCCTACGACCACCTGCCTGACGACGAGGGCGAAGACGGCGTGAGCGACGATGGCCACTCAGACGACGGTTCGGGTTTCGACGGTTTGGACGACTTCGAGCCAGGATGGCAGCACCGCCTGACCTGACGGTCAGAGCAAGGCGGCCAAATCCAAGCCACCGGTCATCATCCGGGTGAGCAGAAGCAGCACGCCACCCAACAACACCGCCCGTACGGGTACGGGCATGTCCTCGCCGTCCTTGACCGTGTAGAGCAGCAATCCCGCGGCGATCGCGGTTTGTCCGACGGTGGCGAAGAAGAGCGAGAAGGCCCCGTACACGGCTTGCCGACGGTCGTATTTGTCCTGCGCCTCGACGAGGTCTTCCTGTGCCTCAGCAATTTCATCAAGATCGCTCGCGTCGAAATCGAAATCACTCAGTGCAGGAGGATCGGCCAAATTTGCGAAGAGCAAGAGCACGGCCGTGAAGAGCAGCATGCCGAAACCGGCCATGATGATCATGTGCGTCAACGGAGGCCATTCCTTGGGTTCTTTGGCGACAGGAACGGGTACCTGCATGACCGTGGCGGCTTGCGCGGGCATCATGCCCGCTTGCATCATGACCTGTTGCCCGCCCAAGTTTGTGGTCGTCGGCTGAGCGGCGGCGACGGCAGCAGCCTGTTGGGGAACGGCGGCCGGCGCGACGGCCATGGCAGGAGCCACGGCCTGAGTCGGAGAAACGGGCACGGCCGGGAGCATGGTTTCTGCCGGAGGAGGGGTTGGCAAGGCGGCAACTTGCGCAGGTGGGCCCGGCATTGGGGGGGCCACCACCGGCGCGGGGGCCGTGTCGAACTCGTCCCAAGGATCGTCATCGGGGGGCGGGAGAGGGGCGGGTGGCGGCAT
>DUHU01000177.1:4152-4594 GCA_013330765.1 Candidatus Poseidoniaceae archaeon
GGGGGGCGGGAGGGGGGCGGGTGGCGGCATCATCCTGACGCCATCGGCTCGGATGTCCTATCATCCTTGCTCGGTTTTCACTCGTTTTCCGCGGACGCCTTGGCATATTTCGCGTCTTCTTCGGCCGCGATACGGGCACCCTCCTCAACGTCAACAAACCACGTCAAGATGACGCCGAGCACGATGAGGAACATGATCGACAGGATGGCCGTTCGGGCGTCGGCAATTCCGCTCACGCCGAAGTACAAGGCCGGACCGATGAACGAGGCTGCCCGTCCAAAGAAGCCGATGAAACCGAAGAATTCAGCGCTTCGTGATTCGGGGACCATTTGGCAAAACAATGAGCGAGCCATTCCTTGTGAGCCGCCCAACAGGAAGCCCGCCCCAATTCCGATGAACATCCATTGGATGGAGATGCCCATGTTGAGCGGTTCCCAAATCA
>DUHU01000220.1 GCA_013330765.1 Candidatus Poseidoniaceae archaeon
AGAGGCCGTGGCACTGGAGCGCACCGCACAGGCTTTGGAGGAACTCATCGCACAGTTGGAAGCCGCCGGAATGGTCGGTGGTACTCCGCAGGGCCACCTCTGGAGTTTCATGGCCAGCGGCTTGCTCCCTTCCGAGGCACGCAACGGACTGGCTGAGGCACCGCCACTGCAGGAACAACCGACCACCGTGGCCGATCCTTCCCCAAGCGCTCCGGTTGCAGCCACTGCGCCTTCTCCTGTTTCATCGGTCGAAGAGGGAACCAACACTCACGTTCCCATTGATGACGCCGAGGAGCGTCGCAACATCGACGCTGAACTGGCATCCCTGGACGTCGAACGTACGCCTCATGTCCGTTTAGCGGACCTCAAAGCAAGCGCTGACCCTGCCCTCGAGGCACTTGAAGCCCGGCTTGGCGACATCGACATCTGAGGTGCAAGGATGACCGCAGCCTCGCCCCTGCCACCTCAGCAGGACGATGACGTGGTCAATCGGCCCTACCCGTTGATCATCGAACGGGTGATTTTGTTGCTCGTCTTGCTTGGCGTTGGTGGTCTGGTCTTCCTTGCAGCCGCCAGCCTCCCCTTTCCTGCATGGGTGACCGTGCTGGCGGCTCTGCCCCTCGTGTACGTGGTATGGGCCACCGTCGCCGAGCGTATCGCAGGAGTCGTCCAACTGCAGCATCGGGACGTTTAGGTCCAGTTCTTTTCCTCGACGGGGGCATCCGGTTCATTTCGAATCAAACCGGTCAAACCCGCACGGAGTTGTGCAATCCGACCCCACGGTACGAGCAAGCGGACCGATGCAGCAACACCGAGGAAGAGGAGTGCGGAGATCACGACGCCGTAGGTCAGACGTAATTCGATGGATTGCGACACCTGTTCGGCCCACTGGCTTCCCGTCGTCGCGGATACGAATTCCAGCAGCACTCCATGGAAGCCAATGGCGACCATGGTGGCCAGCCCTGTAAGGCCAAGGTAGAGCCCGGTGTGCCGGAGGTGTGCATTGAGGACGTTGTCCATTTGCCGAACGTATTCCTCGTCTCGCTTGCACGACTCAGGGAGGCGGTAGGCGTATTCGAGGTGACGAATGACGCCAAAGGCCGATTCTTGGAAGACCATCATCAGCACCGCGATGAGGATGAGGGAGAACTGCTGGCGCGTGACCAATTCAAAGCCGAGCAGGCTGATGGTCGGGGTTCCTACCTGCGTGTCGAGCGTGGTCAGTCCCTCTCCGTACGCCCCAAGTTGGTTGAGGACCACGGGGAAGGTCAGCATCGCGTGCAGACCAAGGAAGAGGAGCGTGAACCCGATGGACCAGATGATCGCCTGCCGCGACAAGCCCCAGATGCCACGGGTGCCCATGATGACGGGAAGGAGGTAGACGAACATCACCAGCAACGAAAGGATGAGCATCAAGGGCCACTGAAGCAGGGCCAATTCATCCGAGTTCGGCAAATCGAGTTGGAAACCGATGATCATGCCACCAAGCCACGACAGCAGCGTTCGCCCCACGAGGAGCACAATCAGGCCGACAATCACACCCAATTTGATGCGCTGTTGCACCTTGGGGGACTGGAAGGCCAGAAGCGCCATGCCACCACCAAAGGACAAGCCCAGCACCAGCGGCACGTAGAAGCGAGCCAAACCCGAACGCCCGACACCGGTGATCCAATCCCCGAGCGGCAGGTCCGAGCCAAGCACGAACTCGAGGGTTTCGAAGAGCATGGTGTGGTCGATGGAACCGACCACGTAGGTGCTGATGACCTCCATGTACATCCAAATCAGTGCTACCGTCGCAGTGACCTGCAAGGCCAAGATTTGCCACTGCTTTCGCAGGTTCTTCAGATGCAAGGTGCTTCGGTGACCGCCCGCGTGGGTGATGTCTGATTGAGCTTCGACGTCACCGGCCATGTCAGTACCCCCTTACCTGCATCAGTGCTTGCGCCAGGTCCATGTCCGGCATCCAATCGATGACCTGGGCTCCAGCACCTGCGAGCGTGGTCAGTCTGTTTTGCCGCTCCATGCGAAGCACTTCGTAGGAAAGACGTGGAATGCGGCTGACCAGCCGTTCGAAATCGATGCTCGATGGGGTGAGGACGGTGACGTCATGGCCGCGTCCAACCAGGTCTCGAACGGCCGCGGGGACCGTGCCGTCGCCTTCAACACTGGAGATGACGAACACCGGAGACCCACGGCTGAACCGTCCGGAAATCGAGTTCGTCACCGCTTGGAGGGGCATCTCGCCGTGGTGCTGGACGCCTGCAAGGTTGCTGAGGATCTTGAAGTACTGCTTGTCGCCGGTGTCTGGAGGAAGGTACGACAGCCCGTCACCGTACACGGCGAGGGCGACCGAATCACGTCGCTGAAGGAAGTAACTCGCCAAGGATGCCGCAGAGACGCACCCCATTTCCAAGGGGTTCTTGAGCACGGTTCCAACGCGGGAGATCTCCCTGGAGTCAAGGAGGATGAACACGTCGGTCACCGCATCGCGGCACTTCTCGTTGACCATCAGTTCCCCCGTGCGAGCGAACGCCTTCCAGTTGATGCTCTTGAACGGGTCCCCTGGAACGTATTCTCGAAGCGAGTAGAACTCCGATCCTTGGCCTGGCGTACGAAGTGTGGTGGCGCCGGTGTACATTTTCGGGGTGCGGCTGCGAAGGAAGGCCTCCTCCACGTCCTTGACCTGTGGGAAAACGACGATGTCCGAGTGGTGGTCCAGCCGCATTTCGTCGACGCCGAGGTTGAACGTGTTGCGATGCCGCAGGGACACGGGTCCGATGGTGTAATGGCCGCGCAACGGACATCGAAGGACGTAACGAATGCGAGCAGATTCGCCGGGCTTCAGGTCCAAGCGCATTTGGTTCAGGCCGCTTCGAAGTTTCATTTCGTGGGGCACGTTGTCGAAGACCTCCAGGGTCTGCGTGCGCCGTAGGGAGCGGTTGATGACAAGGAGTTCCACGTACAGGTCGTCCCCTTTGTACAAGTTGTCTGCGGAAAGGGTGCGCTGCACTTCGATGTCTCCGTGACCGGACATCCACGAATTGACGGTGATGAAGGCGATGAACGTGAACCCGAGGATCATCATCTGGAAGTTTGAAATCATCATTCC
>DUHU01000176.1 GCA_013330765.1 Candidatus Poseidoniaceae archaeon
AACGGGTTCTGAGCCAGCGACGTCTTCATAGGTGAACCGTCAGCCCTCGGTCTGCCACACCCGCAACATCGGTCCGAGCCACTGTGCAAACAGGCGATGACGTTCGATACCAAGGTAGTGGCCCGCTTCGAAGACCGCTGTGACCCTCGGGGATGATCAGCGGAGCAACAGCGGATCTGTGATCGGACATGGGTCCTCGGATGACGTATGGATGACCCCGAGCCAACCAACCGGTCGCACAGACTACCCCTGCACATGGGTCAGGCCCCAGAGCTGTGAGGCGATGAAGCGGGCCGTTCGTGCGGGGGGACAGACCCTTCTTTTTCCACCGCTCATCGCCGATGCCATCAAGGCCTCGTTGGCGCCGCTCGAATCATGACCTCCAGCGGAGGGCATGTCCGGTGCCTCCTTGGGGGAACCTTCGACCGCCTTCACGACGGGCATCGCGATCTGCTGAAAGCGGGCCTTCAGGCTGCTTCGCATTTGGAAGTCCACGTGACCACCGATGCCATGGCCCTCTCCAAAGACAGGCGAATCCAACCGATGGAGGACAGGATGGCTGCGGTTGAAGCAGCCCTCCGTGAGGTAAGGGAGTTCGGTTGGAGCCTCCATCTGCTCAAGGATGCCTTCGGCCCCGCCCCGACCCACACAACGGCCGATGCCTTGGTGGTGAGTCCGGAAACCCGTACGGGCGGGGAAGCCATCAACCGAAAACGGAGTGAGGGAGGCCTTGAGCCACTTTCGCTTATCGAGGTCCCACACCGCCTCAATGCAACAGGAACCATCCTCTCTTCGACCGCCATACGAAACGGGAGCATGGACACGACCGGAGCCCCATGGATTCGAACGCCCTGGCGAACGGCGGTGATGGCCATGAGTCACGCCGCTGAGGCTCATCTCAAAACCCCCTCTGGAACACCGTATCCCGGACCTGAGGAGGCTCCCGAAGTGGCGATGGCCGCAATGCTGGACGACCTGACGGACCTCAACGGTCCTCTGATCGCGGTCGGCGACGTGACGGCTCGGGTCATGCTGGAATTGGAGGTGACCCCTGATCTGGCGCTGATCGACGGGCAAACCAAGCGTATGGCTTTGGACAAGGAAGAGGAAGTCGACCTCGGTGCGTTCCCCCTTCGGATGGATACCGCCTCCCCTCCGGGGGTGCTGACCCCCGAGTTGCTTCATGCCCTCGAGCAGGCACTGAGGGCCGATGCTCCGTGCGTCCTGGTGGTGGACGGTGAGGAAGACATGGCTCCTCTGTACCTGCATTTGCTCGCCCCATTGGGAACCGCCATCGCCTTTGGCATGCCAGGTCAAGGCTTGATGCTTCAGCGCACCACCTTGGCCATGAAAGAGCGCTGCAGGACCATCTTAGACGCCTTTGAGGTGCGCTGATGGACCACGAAAACCCGCTGGTGACGGTCACGGTCTGTGTCCGTGACGGTGTGGATTGGGTCGACGGGTGCATGCGTTCCTTGCTGGATCAAACCTGGCGACCGTTGGAGATCGTCGCGGTGGACGACGGGTCAAGCGACGGTTCAGGAGAACGCTTGCAGGCCTTTCACGACCCAGAAGGAGAGGTCTCGGTTCGCGTTCTCCGGCGGGCCCCGGAGGGATTGTCCGCCGGCCGAGACGCCGCAACGGAAGCCGCAAATGGGGCCTGGATCGCCATCACCGACATCGATGTCCGCCCCATGCCGGATTGGATCGAGGCCTTGATGGCCGCCAGGTCGGGGCTTGAGGACGAAGACGTCGTGGCCGTGACCGGTCGCACCGTCTTCGAAGAAGGGGACGACCTTGTCTCTCGGTTGCGCTCCATCGAAATCGAGCGAAAGTACCGGAGCCGACCCCGAAGAACCAGCCTTGCCAACGGGCCCTGTTCGATGTTTGATGCCGCAGCCTTGCGGTCTTCTGGGGGATTCAATCCCGCATGGTACCATGCAGAAGACATGGAAGTCAGCCTACGCCTCCTGACGGCAGGAGGCTCGATCGTCTACACCCCTGAAGCCATGGTGCGCCACGTCCCCGAAGAAGGGCGTCAGCGCTTTGTTGCAAAGCGCCGCCGTGACGCACGAGCACACGTCCGAATTGTGCGAAGATGGCCTCGCCGAGCGAGGAAAGGCATGGCCTTCGACTTCATCGGAACCTCCGCTTTGGTGCTGGCCATGATGCCGCTGCGTCTTGCCTCGTGGCTGGCCCTCATCATTGGACTCGGCGCCACCTTCCTCGAGGGCTTTCCCGACGATGGAGGAGGCTGGGGCCTTCCTGAACAAGTGGCGGGGACTTCCTACACTGCATTCACGGCGTGGGTCTGCCTGATGCTTCTTGCAGAGTTCATCATGTGGGGCAGTGCGCTCGGTGCCGTCAACCGACAGGTGATGAGCGACGTGCGCCAGCGAAACCGCATCGCTTGGATGCTGTCTTCTGCATCCTTTTCGCTCAGGATGCTGATCCTTGCGTGGTCATGGGCCCTCTGGACCGGACTTTGGCTTGGCGCATGGGATGCGATCACGGGCCGGAACGGACACCGAAGACCCTGATCAGGCTTCGGCTTCGCTCAAAGCGAGGGCACGAAGCGCGAACCCGAAGGCGACCAGAACGGCGCTGACGGCATAGACGCCCGGATCAAACCAGTTGGTGTACATGACGCCACGGATGACGTAGAAGAGAAGGCCGACGAGAAGGCACCATGCGCCAACAGTGTGAGAGGCGCCACTTTCCGCCGAAACGAGGGCACGCCATGTGGAGTTGTCAACGAGACTTCGGAAAAAGCCTGCAATGCTGCTTTCTTCGTTGGCGATGGTCCGGAAACCGAGAACCACCAATCCACCGCACAGTGCGATGAAAATCAAGTCACTGGCCACGAAGGCGGGAGCGGTGGCGTGCGCTTCGAAAGCGTTGTTGAGCCGGCCCATGCTCAGGACGCCCGCCCACGAGATGCGGTAACCTGGGTGCGCCATGCCCATCAGGTTGAGCAAAGCAAGAAGAAGGCCCCAAACGCCGAGGCCCACAAACCAGCGGGCGGTTGCGGAAGAGGGCTCAATGACCATCTTGACGAGGCCGCGGCCTTCGTTGGACGTCTCGGTCATGTCGCTCGCCACCTGCCCTCTTGTTATAACGACGTCGCAGCAAAAGGCCTCGACTCACAGCCTGCTCTGATGCCTGTACTTGGAGGAGAAGATGGGTTCCAGATCTGGCTCAGAGGCTTGAATGATGGCCGCCGCATCCACGTTGGGCGGCAGACTGGAGTGGATTTCTTTGGTGCGTCCGTAGCGGCCGCGGCTGACCGTTCGTGCGGTGATCAGTCCGAGCATGTCGAGGTTGGAGATCAGCATCGAAACCCGGCGAGCGGTCAACGGAGCCTTACCGACGTGATGGCAGGCTTGGTCGTAGACGTCGTAGACCTCGCCGGTTTGCACGCCGCGGGCACCGGCCCGCTCGGTCATCAGGATGGCCGAAAGCACGAGTTTCTGTTGAGTCGGCAGGGAGTACACCACCGGAGTGATTTGATCCGCCTCGATTTGAGACTGGGCGGTGCGGACGTGTCGGATGGCGACGGTAGGGGTGCCCTCATGTTCGGCCTTTTCCGCAGAAACACGAAGCAAATCGAGGGCGCAACGGGCATCGCCGTGTTCCTGGGCGGCGAGGGCGGCGCAGAGGCCGATCACGCCGTCTTCGAGGGCTTCAGGATGCAAAGCGCTCGAAGAGCGTTGAACGAGGATGTCACGCAGCTGATCGGCGTCGTACGGGTTGAACACCACGTCTTGCTGACCGAGGCGGGAGCGCACGCGAGGGTCGAGGAAATCCGTGAACTTGAGGTCGTTGGAAATACCGATGACGCAACAGCGGGCGGACTTGAGGGAACTGTTCAGGTTCGTCAGGTTGTAGAGGAGGTCGTCACCGGCTTTACGGACAAGGTGATCGATTTCGTCGAGCACGATGATGTAGACCCCTGCTCGCTTTTCCATGCGACGAACGAGTTCTCCAAGCACGCGATCTGTGGGCCATCCAGTGAATGGGATTTCGTCCACCTCGTGGGCTTCGAGCATCGAATTGCCAAGATGAGTCAAGACCCGGTATTGCGTGTCGATTTGCCGGCAGTTGACGGTGATGGCAAAGACGTCCCGGTCGATTTGCTTGCCCTTTTCCACCAGTTGATTGCAGACAAAGGAGGTCACGGCCGTTTTCCCTGCACCCGTCACCCCGTAGAGGATCATGTTGGAGGGAATCTGCCCGTTGAGCGCTTCAACCAAGTTGAACGTCAATTGCTCAATTTCCCGGTCCCTGTGCGGCAGCTGCATGGGTTGATGGTTGTGACGAAGGTGTTCCTTGTTGCGGAACAAGGTGGCTCGGCCGAGGGCCTTGTCGAAGATGTTTCCACTCACTGGAACCACCCCTCCATAGTGTGTCCCGGAAGATTTGCGGGGGACACACACAGCATGTTCTGCGGGAGTCCGAGTCCCCCTCATAAGTCTGCCCACCGGGGTGAAAATGAAAGCGCGTTCAACCGGGCTGTTGCCGGTTTATATGCCCTGAATTTCGGGGCCCCGAAAAAGACGATTTCATGCAGAATCTTTCAGATGAGCGACCCAAACATCGCCGGTCCATGACCACGCATCCCCGTCACGCGCCAAATGCACGTTTTCTGGCATCGCCGGCAAGGGCGGATTGATGATCTCAGGACCCGGACCTTCGTCATCGGCGAAGGTGTGGGTGATTGCAAACCGAATGGAGGGGTGACGGGCGGCCAACGCCACGATGTCGTTCGGCTTGTGATGGTGTTCGGTGGCCACCCAATCGGGAACGCCCATTTCGACGACGGCGAAGTCCACCGATGCAATCTCAGCCTCGAGGGCTGGGCATGGTCCGCTGTCGCCGCTGTGCAGCCACGTGGCTCCGGTTTCATGGATGAAACGGTAACCGTGGGGGTCCACCGCATCGTCGTGATGAACCTCGAAGCGAGACCACGTCCAGCCGCCTTCGAGCGTCCCGCTGACGGTCTCAACGACTTCGATCTCGGCGAGCATGCCGTCAAGGCTTCCGGGATACGCCAAGTCACAGAGATGACGCACGCGCTCAAAGGCACCTGGTGCGCAAACGAGACGAAGGGGTTTGACCCCTTCGCGGTCCGAGATGTACTTCCGCTCGAGAAGCAAAAAGGGCAGGCCAAAGACGTGATCGCCGTGCAGGTGCGTGATCAACACGCTCCTCAAGTCCGCCGGCGAACGACCGGCGCGTCGAAGGGCCACAAGGGCGGTGGGGGAGGCATCGATGAGGTGCTGCCCATCGAGGAGGGCCATGGAATGAAGACGGCCTCGGGGCAGGAAGGCATTCCCGGTCCCGAGGAGGTCCACGCGGGGAGCCATGAGCCGTCCACAACGTGGCGCCCACATGGACCCATCGGCGAGGGCGCTACCGGCGTTGAACAAGGATGATAAGGACCCTTTCCGAGGCACACCCGACGCTTGCGTCGGTGAGGCAAATGGGCGAAAATTGGTCGCTAAAGAACCCCTATCCGTCCAAAATTGTGGACAACTACATCCTGAACGGCGAGGGGTCGCGCAAGGAAACACGCCACGTCGCCTTCGAACTCGGCGATTCTGGGATGACCTACAAGGTCGGTGACGCCCTCGGTGTCATCGCAGAGAACCCTCCGTTTATCGTGGACGACATGATCGCCTTCCAAGGGTGGGATCCTGAGCATACCGTCACCACCCACGCGGGTGAGCGCACCCTCCGTGATGCTCTGAAGAAAGATTTCGAGGTCCACATGGCCAGCTCGAACTTCGTTGCTGACCTGATGGAGCGCGTCAAGCCCAGCGGACTCCGTGTGAGTTTGGCTTTCGTCCAAAGGGAGCGAAACGGCAGCGAACCGGGGGAACTTGCGGCCAGCAAGCCTCGAGAAGACCCGCGAACGAGGGTGGAGACCATCAACGCCTCTCCCGAAGCCGTGGCCGATTACCTCTGGACCCGCGACTACGTCGACATCATGCGTGAATTTAACCTCAAATACACCCCTGAGGAGTTCTTGGAACTCGCAGGCAAGGTCAAGCCTCGCCTCTACAGCATCTCCTCTTCGCCCGACGCCCATCCCGGACTCGTCGAGTTGACCGTCGGCATCGTCCGCTTCGAGTACCACGGGCGCAAGCGTGGCGGCCTGTGCACGCTCTACATGGCTGACGAAATCGACACCACCGGCGCCCCAATCAACGTCTTCATGTCGCCGACCAAGAGCTTCGTGCTCCCAGACGACGGGGACGTGGACATCATCATGGTCGGCCCTGGAACGGGCATTGCGCCCTTCCGCGCCTTCATGGAACAACGCGTCCACGACAAGTCAAAGGGGCGAAATTGGCTCTTCTTTGGCGACCAATCGCAGCATACCGAGTACTACTACAAGGAGCAAATCGAAGACTGGATGGACAGCGGTGACCTCTACAAATTCACGACCGCGTGGTCCCGGGACCAAGAGGAGAAAATCTACGTCCAACACCGCCTCAAGGAGCACGGTGCTGAGGTGTGGGAATGGTTCGACAAAGGCGCGTACTTCTACATCTGTGGCGACAAGTCGCGAATGGCCAAAGACGTCCACAGGGCCCTGATCGAAATCGCCATGGAACATGGTGGTATGTCCGAAGCGGACGCCACACACTTCATCGAGAAGACGATGATGAAGGAAGAAAAGCGCTACCTGCGTGACGTTTACTGATCGTCTCCGGGCACCGGCTGGACCATCACGTGGAGGCCTCTGGCCTTCGCGGCCTCAACCATCCGGTGCGTCCAGACAGATTCAGGACCCGGGCATGCCAACACGTGGGTTGCGTACCCCAGCAACGTGTCCACCAACTCCGGGGCCGCCTCACCACGACCTGAGTCTTCCACGCCAGGGCGGGGAGCATTCCATGCCTCCTCGAAAGCCGCGAAATGGATGTTGTTGTTGCTGGCCCAACGCTCGGCCAACGCGTCGATGCCCGAAGCGCCCCCGCAAATGATCGCGTCAGGCCAAGTATTGAGCTCAATCCAGGCCTCCAACTGCGATTCCAACCACCCGTAATCGTAGAACCTGCTGTCACCACAGATGATCAGGTTGATGACCACGCCGTCGTTGTTGAAATCCCGTCCAGCGAGTTGACCGGCCCTCGCACGCCCTTGGTCCAAACCGCCCTCGCTCATGTGCCACCATCGGCGTCGCGACGTATCGCTCTTCCGGTCCGTTGATTCACCGCCTTGAGGACCGAGGGCATCATAGACGGTATGTTCCTCCCAATGGCCATGGGCTTCAAGCGGGTGCTGATTGCAAACCGTGGCGAAATTGCGCTGCGCATCCTCCGAACCCTCCGTGACCTTGGCATCGAAGCCGCCATCATCCACGGCCGAGAGGACCGATTGTCCCTCCCTGTACGCCTCGCAGACGTGGCGGTCGAGATCGTGCGAACCAATCCGCTGGACAGTTACCTCGACATCGAAGCCGTCGTTCAAGCCGCCAAGGACCTTGAGTGCGATGCGGTCCACCCCGGCTACGGTTTCTTGGCGGAAAACGCCGCGTTTGTCCACCGTCTCGAAGAGGAAGGCATCACGTTCATCGGACCGGCCGCTGAAGTCATCACGCTTCTTGGCGACAAAATTGAGGCCAGAGCAGCGATGGAAGCTGCGGGTTTGCCGACCGCCAAAGGGAGCAGTGAGCCCATCAGCGAAGCCAGCGTGGCCGCGGACCTTGCCGAGGACATCGGCTATCCCGTCATCATCAAGGCGGCCGCAGGCGGTGGAGGCATCGGCATGCAAATCGTCAACGCCGCCGACGAATTTGAGGGCGCACTCCGTCTTTGCCAAAGTCGCGCAAAATCGGCGTTCGGCGACGACCGCGTGTTCGTCGAGAAGTACATCCAAGGCGCTCAG
>DUHU01000211.1:0-4928 GCA_013330765.1 Candidatus Poseidoniaceae archaeon
TCCACGGTCACGTTGGCCACCAATTCAAGCGCCCCAAATTCGGGGATGGCGATGACGTGGAGGGTTTGGCCGTTCAGGTAGAAAATGTGGTAGCCGTCGGTCTTGACGAAGTCCGCTTCGTCGACGCCTTGTTCCTGGTTGTTGGTGCCGGAGAAGTCTTCCCCCGCCGTCCTGGTCTTTGGCGTCGCAGCGTTGGAGGACTCGGCCGTTGCCATTTCGCCGTCCATGGCGACGTCGTCTTCCATCCATCCCCAGCCGTAGAAGTACTGGTCTTCGACCGCTTGGAGAAGTTGAACACGCATTTCCTGCTCAAGGGACTGCTTGAGGGCGTCCTCGAGATCCGCGCATGTGGCGTATCCGGTCAAATGCGGGCTACCAATCGACCGTTGCGTCAGGTCCCCCCAGCCGTCCGGGAGTTCGTCGAGGTCGAAATCGCCCTCGGAGACAGGGTCGATGGCCCCGAGGCATCCGGAGAGGAAGAACAAGGCCACGACGGAGACGGCACAGAGTCGCTTCATGCCCCGGAGCCGGGTTCTGTTCTGTATCAATACCTCGGTTTCATGCTCGTCACTTCTCCGCTCCCGTTCACCGGAGCCTTCACACGGCCCGTTCGTCACCTCGGGGCATGGGGGGCGCTGAAGTCGAAATCGAACGCCGCTTCTTGGTCGACGGTCGTGGCCCGAAGCCATGGGCAGAGAACAACGAAGGCATCGTACGCATGGCTCAAGTCTACCTTGGAAAGACTGGGTTTGAGGTGGACGTCGAGGGTTGCCGTTTGATCCATGGCGGTACGGTGCTCGTCGCAGGCCTTGCAGCAGACCGCATCGAACGCATCGCAGCGTTCCAAGAATGGTCGGTTCGGCTTCGCATGGAGAACGAACATGCCGTGTTGACCCTCAAAGGACCACGAACTGGCGCGACGGCGGCAGAGCACGAGTTCCCGGTCGACCCTGCCTTGGTCAAGGCAGCGCTGGAGCGGGACGATCTGCCTTCTCTTGAGAAAGTCCGCCATCTGTGGCGCGGAAGCGACGGTCATCTGTGGGAAGTCGACGAATTTGAGGGCCCGCTTGGGGGCATCGTCATCGCCGAGGTGGAACTCGATGCAGAAGACGAGGCCGTCGCCTTGCCTGATTTCCTCGGCCTTGAAGTGACCATGGCCAAGGTGTGGTCGAGTCATGCCTTGGCCAAACTCGTCCTCGAGGGTCGGCGTCTTGATTGAGGCGCACAGCCGACAGGGAACGGCGGCTGCGCTGACGTTGATTTGAAGTGGACGACCTTCGCTGTTCGGTCATGGCGTCGGGTCCGGAACACGACGATGAGGCGCCATCCTTGGCTTCTCGCGTTCTCGATCTGCTCGATGACGACCTCCTTGGCGTCGCTGAACAGAGCGAGGGAAACGTGCTGCCTGAAACGGCAAGCGGAGCCGATACACCAGAGGAAGTCCAGGCAACACCGGAAGAGCCGCTGCCTGAACCGGTGCCTGTCGATGAGCCGCTGCATGAACCGCCTGAGGTGATGCCAGAACCTTCGCCGTCACCGCCCGAAGGTGACGAAGAAGACGCTCCAGAACCGGTGGAATCGTCGCCTGCTGCCCCGCCGAAAGAAGGACGGAAGGGGCGGAAATTCAAGCCGAAGGGCATGTACCTCGGGCGGCGGCGTGACACCGACGAGCCTGTGGACATCAATCCAACCGTCTTGGCCCGTCACGCCGCCATGCTCGGAAGCACGGGCAGCGGGAAGACGGTGATGGCCAAGGCCCTCATCGAAGAGGCTGCCTTGGCGGGCATTCCGGCCTTGATCATCGACCCACAAGGCGACCTCGCTCGCCTCGCGCTTGGGGGCGACGCATCCACCATCGAGGCCAAGGGCGAGGATGCGGCGCGCATGCGCCGATTGCTCGACAGCACGGAGGTCCGCATCTGGACGCCGTTGCGCAGCAAGGGCTTGCCGTTGTGCATCGACCCCTTTCACGCACCGCCGGCCGACTTGGACCCCGAGGAAGCCATCACGGCGTGGGACATGGTGGCCGCCGGATTCACCAGTCTGGCAGGTTATGACGTGGAAAAGGCCCAAGGCAAGACGATCAAGCCCTACCTCTACGAAGTGCTGGTCCAAGGGACGCGCGTCGGCTTGGACGTCGCTGATTTCCAATCCTTGGCCCGGGTGGTCCGCGAACCCCACGATGCTTTTCTCAGGCACCTATATCCAGAATGCTTCGCGGATCATGAGGAAGATTTCGAGGGCGAAGCGCCTCAGTTGCCGCCATGGACGGTGGTGGCCGGCGACCATGGGCTGACCGACTTCGAAGAGCGCTTGCCGAAAGCCACGCGTTACGAATTAGCCCGCCGCTTGTCGGCCTTCTCAAGTGGCGTCAACCAGTTGCTCTCCTCCAACGGCGTGCCGATCAACATCGATGCCTTCACCGAGCCTGCAGTCCCCGGGAAAATTCCGCTGAACATCGTCTACCTGAACACCATTCAGGACGAGAATCAGAAGCAGTATTTCGTGCAGGAATTGTCGCGTGAACTCTACGACTGGATGCTGACCCAGCAGCCTGCAGAAGGCGAGTTGAAGCTCCTCTTCTTCATGGATGAGGTGGCCCCTTACCTGCCGCCGCATCCTCGCAATCCTCCGGCAAAGGACCTCATCAAACTCATCTTCAAGCAGGCGCGAAAGTACGGTGTAGCGTGCGTGTTGGCGACGCAAAACGTCAGCGACGTGGACTACAAGATCCTCGCGCAAGCGAACACCACGTTCGTGGGACGTTTTACTCAGCCGCAGGACGTCGAAAAGGTGCGCCACCTCCTGAAAGAATCGGGCAGCGACGTCGACCTGGTCGGACAACTGCCCACCTTGGGCCCGGGACAATTCCAGGTCGTGGCCCCTGACGTGGATGAAAATCCGTTCCCAGTCCAGTGCCGATGGTTGTACACCGACCACGGAGCCCCGCTGTCGGAGGACCAAGTGGAGGACCTCATGAGCGACGACGTGCGGCGTTGGGCTCGCTCCCGGTCGGCCGGCGCCCATCGTAAGCGTGGCGGGTCGGGCGCCGCCGATGCGGCGGCACGTGGTTCTCGCTGGGGCGGTGACGACGACGTGGGCATCGTCGCCAAATCGCGCATCACCGCCGTAGGAGGCATGACGGCTGCAGCGCATGGCGTCGTGGACGATTCGGCCTTCGAAGTTCGGTTGATGGGCGGGCTGGCCGTCCTGAAGGACGGGCGCGACCCGCTGTACACGATGCAAGCCACGAGCAATGCCGCCTCCGTGTTCGCCCTTGGGTGGTGCCTGATTGCGCTGCTTGTGGCGTGGCGTGACGACGGTTTGGACTGGTGGTGGCTGCTGTTCGGTGCCGGTGTGTCCGGACTTGTGGGCTTGGTCATCGCGCTGGAGTGGTTCCTCGCTCATGATGCAGACCTGTTGTTGCGCATCTCGAAATTTACGCGGCAGTTCCAGATTGGGCTCGTGGTGTGGCTATGGGTCCTGCTCGTCTGGTCCACGTGGGGGGAATTGGACCTCTTGGGCGCAGCCCCTTTCCTCGAGGTCGTGGTCTTGTGGACCACGCTCTTCCTGGCCATCGAGGGCCTCCACCGATTCCAATTGGGACGGTTGCATTGGGACGGCGATTCGGCGTGGTCACGCTTGTCGGGCATCACCGCAGTGCTGACCGAGGCGCAGATCCGCGACATGCGCGCATCGTCCGCGGAAATCCTTGCCGCCATGCGGTGGATCGTCCATGGCATCACGGTCGTGCTAGGTTGCTTGCTGCTGTTTGCCCTTCCGTCGATGTCCGACGGCACTGGCCTGCCAGGGCCGGATTCGGCGTGGATGCACCTCGTGCTCTGGCTGACCTCCCTCTATGCGCTCATGTGGGGTTCAGAAGGATGGTTGCGCATGCGCGGGCGCTTGCCCGAGCCTGAGGCTTGAGGTGATCCACAATGGTGCATCCGCTCGATCCATACACCTTCGGTGACGGCCGCCCCCCGCTTCGCAACCGAACGGTCGTCGCCGCGATGACCAACAAGCAGTCCCATGCGGACGGCGTCCTTTCCGACGAGGAAATCCGCTGGTTGCTTCGTCGTGCTGAGGGTGGATTTGGCATCGTGACGACGGCCGCAGCCCACGTGGACAAGGGCGGCCAAGGCTGGGAAGGGGAAATGGGTGTCTGGGGCGATCATCAGCTCCCGCGTTTGACCGAGTTGGCCGAGGGGTTGCGCTCACGCGGCACCGTCAGCCTCGTGCAAATTTTCCATGGCGGACTTCGAGCCCCTCGTGCCGTGACCGGTCAGCAACCTGTTTCGGCCAGCGACGTGAGCGACCAAGGGGCTGAAGAACCCGCACGGGCCCTTCTCGAAGACGAGGTTCACGGTCTCGTTCAGGCCTTCATCGATGCAGCGGTACGCTGCGAACGAGCGGGTTTTGACGGCGTCGAACTTCACGGCGCTCACGGTTACCTCATCGCCCAGTTCTTGGGCACCAAAACAAACCGCAGGGACGACAACTATGGTGGCGACTTGGCCGCCCGTGCCGCCTTCCTGAAGGCCATCGTTGACGGCGTGCGTGCCGCAACAGCACCTGAATTTCTCCTCGCTGTGCGGCTTTCTCCGCAGATCGATGCCATGGGCATTCGCCTGTCTGAAAGCCTGGAATTGGCGTCATGGTTGCCGGGATGGGGCGTTGACCTGTTGCACATCTCATGTTGGGACGCCTTCCAAGGGGCGCCGGACGAACCCGATGATCCTCGCACCCTCACGCGACGTTTTCGTGCAGCCCTGCCCGAAGGCTATCCCCTGTTGTCGACGGGTGCCATCTGGGACGGTGCGGATGCAGCGTTCGTGCTTGGTGAAGGAGCCGATCTCGTCGGCGTGGCCCGCGTGGCCATTGGCCATCCCGCGTGGCCAGAGGGGTTGGCCGAGGACGGGTACGCT
>DUHU01000211.1:5232-6788 GCA_013330765.1 Candidatus Poseidoniaceae archaeon
GAGGACGGGTACGCTCCAGCTCGACCGCCATTCACGCCGGAGGTGCTCGAAGCGGCCGACCTAAGCCCAGTGTTCGTCGATTACATGCGGCGATGGAAAGGATTCGTCACCGACGGCCGGCCCGCCGATTGACGGTCAAGACGTTTGCATCCGTGCGGTGGTGACCCACTCATCCCAACTCGCATCGTACCCGTCGTACGTGATTTTGTATCGCTCCCCGTCGACCTCCAGGATGCGTGCGTCGTACCATGCTCCATTCCATTCCACGCGAACGTGTTCATTGACGTGATGAGCAGCATTGAACGGGTGATTGCTTGGTCGTTCGGTCCATCCCGTCGGCCCAACAACATACACGGTGTTTTGAGTTTCGACGTGTGCTGTCGCCCGAGCATCGTAGGTGATGTTGAGCACGTTGCTGGTGCGCAATGGGCCCTCGCCCAAGGTGGGGTGGTCGTAGGCGTAGCCGCGCAGCACCTCACCGTCCAAGTGGGCGTCCTTCAGCACGACCTTGGGTTTCTGCGCTTCAAACTCCCCCGCGTCGGGACCCACCATCCACTTGGCCAGACCCTTGTAATCGAGTTCTGCGTGCTCATCGACGCCCATGCTTTCGAAGAGG
Organism: Candidatus Poseidoniaceae archaeon; assembly: GCA_013330765.1. GTDB lineage: Archaea > Thermoplasmatota > Poseidoniia > Poseidoniales > Poseidoniaceae > MGIIa-L3 > MGIIa-L3 sp12206u. Next base: position 5,849 of record DUHU01000211.1, read on the forward strand.
GCGGCAACCTCAGAGGAATCAAGCGGATCATCGCCCATCTGCGTGAGGATTTCAAACAGACGTTGGGCCGTGATGGTGCCCGTGTTGTCTTCGTCAAAGGCCTGGAAGGCTTCAATCAGTTCTGCTTCCGCTTCCGTGACGTGTTGAGCGACGCTCTGAGCCTGCTCATCTTCTTCTGCAAGGGGTCGAAGCCGGCTCCATTCAACGTGGTCTTCGACGTCACCGTCGTCGTAATGAATCAAAAATTGGTGGTTGTCATGTTCTCGGACGATCCTCCCCGGAAACAAATGCCCATGCCCTCGCCAATCGGCCATTACGCGGTCCCCGGGAACAAAGGGTGGTGCAGCAGGCCTGATCGTGCCCGGAGAGGAGCCGATGACCACGGCGTGTTTGGTCTGAACAAGGTCGTCGTAAGGGACCTCGATGCGGTAGGTGCCATCGGGGTTGCAAGCGACCACCACGCACCGGTCCAACCATCGCCCGTTGGTCGGGCTGTGGTATTCGACATGGTCTCCGACGGCAAAGGACGGAGGGAGGGGGATTTCCATTTCGAAAGGAGGGGATTCCAAAGGAGAGGGTTGCGGCGTCACAGGATGAACCATGCCGAGTTCTTTCAGGGCTGCAATGACGGCCGAGGTCACCGCCACGGGGTCGTTGTGGACCACGGTGTGATGAACGTCACCAGACATGGCAGAATCCGTGAACGTCACACCGCTTTGCGTCTCGCTTTGAGCGAGCGAGGCCCCACAGAACGGACAGGCGCTCCATCCGGCCTCGGTTTCCCTGCCGCACTCCGAACAGGTGGCCATACGCCGCGATGCCGATGGGTCCACATGACCCTTCCTGTCCATGCATCGACGTCAACGACGGCCGCGTCCGCCGCCACCCCGGCTGCCGCCGCCGCGTCCGCCGCCGCCGCGTCCGCCGCCGCCGCTGCCGC
>DUHU01000211.1:7084-8542 GCA_013330765.1 Candidatus Poseidoniaceae archaeon
GCCGCGTCCGCCGCCGCCGCTGCGACCACCGCCGCCGCTTGAACGGCTGCCGCCCGATCTTCGGCTGGAACCGCCACGCGAGCCTGACGGGCCATGGGAGCGACGATGATGCCGCCGGGTCGGGCCGTAGCGATGATGCCCGTGGTGGCGACCGTAGTGGTGATTCCCATGACGGCGCCGGCCAATGGGCGTATGGTCGAACTTGAAAACCACCACAAAGGCCACGAGGAAGACGATGACGGAACAGCACATCGCTGTACCGATGAAGGCCCCCGGATCGGTGGTGGGATCCTCCCATTCCGCACGCCCCGGGTCTTCTGTGTCCACCATCACCGAAAGGGTCGTGCCGGGACCAAATGACGCGATGTAAGATTCGAAACAGGACTCGCCCCATCCATCCGTCATGGGGCCACCAAAGCCCCAGAGGTCGGTCGTGTGTTCTACGCCGTCGAAGGTGTAGACCACTGCGGGCTCCATGCTGCATTCAGAGACGAGCACGACCGCATTGGATGCCTCCCAGGCGTACGACGTTGTTTGTTTGTAGCCGGTGCGACGGGTTTCGTGCTCGGGGTCGAATTCTGTCATCAAGGCGAATTCAAACGCCCAGTATGCCTCAGGATTCGAAGGATTGACCATGATGGTCAGGTTGGTGCCCGGAGCGAACACGTCTTCGATGGCCCAGAGGCACGGTTGTACGTCGTAGAGGGTTGGACTGTATTCCCACGCCTGATACTCCGTCCCGTTCACGGTCCACCTCAAATCGAGGTCTGCGTAGCATTCGTACTCGGTCCAGTAATCGGTCCAGCAATCCTCGTACGTGTTGCCGTATTCGTCCGTGGACGACGAGCAAGACGTTTCTGACTGTTCGTAACTGCCCTCGTAATACGCCGTTCCGTTGTTCTCCTCAAGGTACACGGTGGCCGTGGTGAGGAAAGCCTCCGGGACGATGGGCCCCCCGAGCACCGTCGCCTCGGTTTGTGACCACGGCACGTACGCGTTCGACGCGTTCACCAGCGACACGTTCCCGATGAGAAGGCCCACGCCAACCACGGCGAGAACAATCATCTTCACGGTGTTGGGCGAGCCTTTGGAACCCCCGTTCATCCTCCCTTTGTTGGAATAGAGGAGTTGCGGTGACGTTGCGGCATTGGCGCCGATGGCCATGGACGCGGGCGCCTGCGTGGGTTGTGCAGGGAGGATGGCGGGCTGTTGTGGCGCAGGGGTCGCTGCTCCGTTTTGCCAGCCCGAGTCCCAGAAGACCCCTTTGCCGTCTGGAGCGGACACGTTGGCCCATCGACGGGTCGTCCTTCAAGGCACCCCCGAACGAGGGACAGGGCCTTGAGGTATCGAGACCTCCCCCGAGCATGGACCATCCACTCATGGTGCCCTTGGTGTGGAACGAGCGCCCGATGGAACAGATGCGCGACGACGGTCGGCGCTTCCTCGAGGATTTGCGTG
>DUHU01000195.1 GCA_013330765.1 Candidatus Poseidoniaceae archaeon
GCGAAGCCTCACGCGGGTGCTGACCCGTTTGGCGCAACGTGGCGTAAGCGTGGTCATCTCCTCCCATTACCTGGATCAGTTGGAAGGCGTCGTCGACCGGTTGATGCTGCTGGATCGCGGACGGCTCATCGCTGAAGGCCCAGCGGACAGCCTGGCCGACGATCTTGACCTTGAGCGACCGTGGGAAACCGTGGTCGAGGGTGATCGGCCAAACGTGGAGGCGGAAATCGAGGACCTTGGCCAAGGCCGTTGGTGCATCCGTGGGCCGCGAATGACGTCGGCCCTGATGGCCGCCCTCGAAGGGCACGTGGTGATTGAACACGGACGCCGCAAGGTGAACCTCGCAGACCTGCTCGACCGCGCCACGGGAGGTGAGGAAGAATGACCCCCAACGCACGCTTGGCGTGGCTCACGGGGCGTCGTGCTGCACGCCAGTGGATGTCGACCAGGACCGTGGTGGCTCTCCCATTGCTCCTTCTGGCCATTCCAGGCGCAGCGTGGGGGCTTTCGGACCCAAACACCACCCTTCCCGCCGAGATTCCGCTCGACACCCCGATGCAGATGTTGTTTGTGTCCAGCCTGTTCGTGCTCCTCACCGCGACGCTGGCAGCGGTGTTGTACGCCTGGGACGGGGTCAGCCGTGACCGTGCCTCCGGCGTGCTTGAAGTCCACCTTGGCCGTGGCATGGGCCGGCGCGGTCAAGCCTCGGTGATCGCAGCAAGCCATCTCATGGTCACGACTTTACCGGTGCTGATCTTGGCCATGGTGGCCATCGTCATCATTCGAATCCGCACCGGCGCGTGGGCTTCGTTTGGCGATTCCGTCGTGTTCCTTGGCTCGACGGTGCTCGTGGTCACCTGGTACACCACCATCGCTTTGCTGGCATCGTCCTACGCCCGAGACCAAGGCACTGCCATTGCCTTTGGCGTCGGCGTCTGGTTCCTGTTCACGATGCTTTGGCTCCTGGTCACAAGCGTACTTGCAGGGCTTGCAGGCATCGAGGTGGGTTCAACCGCAAATCCTCAGTGGGTACAATTCGAAGCCGTGGTGGATTTGCTCTCCCCGAACGGCGTGTATCACCATTTGCTCGAACTCCGCTTGGAAGAGGTGGACAGGGGACTGGGAGCCGGCCCGGTGATTTTTGCAGCCCTGGCGTGGACCGTTGTGCCGCTGTGGTGGTTCCGACGTCGCATGGAAGGCCTTGTCCCGTGAGGAGGTTGGCGAGGATTGAAGCCCACCGGGGTCCAGCATGAAGCATGACCACCCGTTTCACGGCTTGGGTCCTCCTGTCGCTGCTCCTCCTCTGCGTCGTGCCGATGTCTGACCCGTCCGACACCTTTGGCGAACCGTCTGAGGTCATGACCGCAGAAGGCCGCCAACTCGATGACGTAAACTGCTCGGGGATGACCTTCGAGGACTTGATCAGTTACGACCGAGCGGACTTCAACGTTCACATCGACGGAGCATGGTCTGGGGCGGCCATCACCGCCACGGCATACGCCGTCGACGCGCGAGCGTCGGCCGTCAGGACCGACCTCGACGGCCTTTTCGACGGGATTCCTGGTGGAAACGATTCCTGGATTTCCACCGACGAGCGTGAAGCGGTTCGCTCCGTAGGACCTGCGTGCATTTCTGACATGGACACACGCATGGCGTTCCATGACGGAAACGGCGTTCGCGACCGCAGCGACGCACCAAATGTCGTGAAATTCATCGAGGACGGCCTCGCCCTTGACGAACGAAACTTGGTCCCTGAAGACCATCCACAGTACCGACAATGCGCGACCTTCGGCACCACGACCAACTGCCGGGAGGTCCCCGTGAGCGCAACACAAGCCACCGAAATCGATCTGCTGGTCGAGGACGGGCAATCAAAGAACGTCGGTTTTGATGCCATCGAAAATCCTGCAGACGAGGCCTTCAGCCTCTCCATCGTGACCACCAACATGACCCGGGCGGGCATGGTGTTGACCTTCCCCCCAGTGCCAGGGCTTACCTTGGGGGCGTGGGCGGTGCTCGACGACGGTGTGGCCAACACCGAGGTGCCGGCTCCCGTGATGAACCGCACAGAAAACGGCAACCTGATGGTCGAACTGGAACTGGATTATCCTGAATCTTCCTACCCCATGGAGCGAGAACTTTTCCTCGATTTCACGACAGAGGATTTGACCATCAACAATCCTCCCGAGTGGATGGAAGCTGCTCCGACAAACGGGACCCGAATCGCGATGCCTCCCAACGCGGAAACGGTCGAAATCAGCGCCAGTGAAGTGGCCCTTTGGGCCACTGACCAGCACGGTTGGCACCTCGAGTGCATTGGAACAAACGGTTGGAACATCACGCATGAAATCGGCACGGCTCCAATCCTCCACCGGGGTCCTGACCGAGAGGGAGAGGTCCTTTGCGCGGCGGTCGACGGATACGGGAAAACCTCTGAAGACAACCGAACATGGTACGGAGCGGTTCCATTCGAATGGAATGCAAGCTTGAACGATGACCAGCACGTCTTGGTCGAAGTCACCCCTGAAACGTCCACGGGCTACTCCCTTTCCGCAAACTTGGTCCAAGGCGAACGCACCACAGGAAACATCGCCATGACCGTCACAGGCCCGGCCGTTTTCGATCACAGCACCCAAGGGCTCCGACCCGGAGGATTGGTGTGGGAATACCGCCTGACTGGAGGAGGATGGTTGGCCAGCGATGCTCGAATCAACCTCGGACTCGAGTTGCCAAACACGCCACCTACGTTGACCTTGACGCGCGGTCTGGACGGATCAAACGGCACGATGAACGCGCTTGGAACGAGCATCATCGTGGCGGGCGAGGTCTACGATCCCGAAGGTGAGACGCTCACCCTCTCCTGGCGTTTGTGCGGCGCTTCCTCTTACGACGTTCGAGTGCAAGGAATGACGTGGGAAGCCGACGTTCGGACCATTGCGTGCGAACAGCAAGGCGTCGAAGAGTACGACATCACGGTGACCGCAGAGGATGCCTCAGGCGGAACAACCACCCTCACCTTCAACGTGGACATCGAAACAGAGGAGGTGCCCGAATCGAGCACGCCCACCACGTCTGAAGAGGGAGGCCGAGGCGTGCCGGGACCCGGCGCAGGCATGGGTCTTCTCTGCCTCCTTGGTGCAGCCCTTAGCCGTCGCTCTGATGGGCCTCGCCAACCGGCACCATGAAAGGGACCACGGAACCGGGTCGAACCAGAAGTGATGTTATGTTCGACGGCACCGTAGAACGTCAAAGCCACGAAGGCGGCCTGTTGGTGCCCTTCTCCGGACCCTCCCCTGCCCTTGGCAGTGTCCTCGTCGACGCTGACGGCCAATACGTCGGGAAAGTGGATGGAGTTCTCGGGACCACAGAAGAGCCCTTGGTGCACCTTGCCCATCTCGACCGAAACAGGTCCGTCGAAGAGACCATCGGCGTGAAAGTCAGCATCCGTGCCCGCAGCGAAAACCGCTATGGAAACGACCGTGGTGGCCGGGACCGCTTCCAATCCAACGACCGTGGACGTGGTCGTGACGACCGCCGTGGCGGCCGCGACCGCTTCCAATCCAACGACCGTGGGCGCGGTCGTGACGACCGCCGAGGCGGTCGAGACAAC
>DUHU01000129.1:0-286 GCA_013330765.1 Candidatus Poseidoniaceae archaeon
ACGCCAAAGACTGGCGGGAGTACAAGTGGTGAGCACCATGGCGAAGTCATACGACCTGAAGCCAGCGCCCCTCAACGACGAGAAGGCGTACGCTGGAAACAGCGCGTCCATCGTCAACCGACGGCAGTTCCTCCGCTACGGTTTCAACGCCACCACCGGTGTGCTCGCTGCCTCCGTGGGCGTGCTCGGCTTTGCCTCCATCCTGCTTCCGCCAGGAGCGGGCAGTGGCGGTGACTTGGCCGTGAAGTACTGGGCCAAGGGACGCGAAGACGAAGCATGGTACGGT
>DUHU01000129.1:585-2643 GCA_013330765.1 Candidatus Poseidoniaceae archaeon
CGCGAAGACGAAGCATGGTACGGTGCCAAGCACCTGCAGCCCATGACTCGAGAAGACTTTGTTGACGAGGCCGCCAAGTCCAACACCGGTACGTCCGGCGCCGCAGGCGTCTGGAACGGCGTCCCCGTGGTCGTGAACTACGTGGACCACGATGCCAACAAAAGCACACCCGCCTCCAGCGGCAAGGCCCGCTACCAATCCATGGAAGGCTACGACGAGACCGGAAAGTACGTCGGGCATTTCGACGACATGGTCGATGTGGACCCTCGAATCTTCCCGACGGGCGGCTTGGTGATGATCTTCGGTCGCTGCACCCACCTGTGCTGCATCCCCGGATGGCAACTCGTCAGCAACACCTTCACCGAAGACTCGTGGACGCCCGGTGGCGGTGACGACGGCGGCACGAAGCTGTTCTGCATTTGCCACTCCTCCAGGTTCGACCCCACCGCACTCGAACTCAACACCAACCGGAACCGTGCGAACGGGTCCACCTTCACGTACGCAGGCATCCGCCGGTCGGGTGGACCTGCTCCCGTCGGGCTGCCGCTCATTCCCATCCAACTCAACGGTGACACCATCGAAGGCATCACCGATTACACCGACTGGTTGACCTACTGCGATTGAGGTGATTCGATGAACACGATTTCCATCGTCCTGTGGTTCTTCATCGCCTTTGTTGCGGTGCTCGTCGCCTTCACCCTCCGCAAGGAGGACGAAGAAATGCCCCGTCGCGAAATCCTTCGCGCCGTCGAATCCACCGGTTCGATGGGCCTGGCAGAACGGTCCTTCCTGTGGGTGTTCAGCTGGCTCGACACGCGCTTCCGCGTCCAAGATTACTGGAACATGTCGAAGTCTGCGTACTACAACATGCACCGCCAAATGCCCCTCACCCACGCGGAGAAGTACAAACTCCGCATCATCTGGTACTGGTACCCGCTCTACTGCCTGGGTGGCATTTCCTTCCTGTCCTTCATCATCCTCGTGATCACCGGGACGGTGCTCGGCATCTACTACGTTCCCGGTGGCGAGGGCGACCCCTCTCCTGCGTACAAGAGCATGCAGTTCATCATGACCGAGTTGCCCTTCGGCTACATCATCCGGGCCGTCCACCACTGGACGACCCACTTCATGGTGGCCAGCGTCTTCCTCCACATGTGCCGCGTGTACTTCACCGGCGCATACCGCAACCCTCGTGAACTCAACTGGCTCATCGGCGTGGCCCTGATGGCCCTGACCATCGTCTTCGGTTACTCTGGCTACCTCCTGCCCTGGGACAGCCTCGCCTACGGTGCGGCGGTCATCGGCATCAACCTCAGCAACGCCTCACCTTTGGTGGGGAAGTACATCGCAACCTTGCTCTTTGGTGGAAGCAGTTTGACCGATCGAACGGTCACGAGGATGTACTTCATCCACGTGTTCATCCTGCCGGTGATCGTCACGACGTTGATCATCATCCATCTCTTCATTGTCTGGGTGCAAGGCATCGCGGAGCCACATTGATCAGGAGGGCATGACATGGGACTCATCGAGAATCTGGGACGCGTCGCAAGCGTCTACATGGACGAAAAGGAAAAACTCCAGACCGTTGGCGACAAGCGCAAGCGCACACGCATGGGCCACGGTTTCTGGCCGCACGAAGTCCTGCGTGACGCCATCATCTTCTCCGCCATGATGGCGGTGCTGCTGTTCTACGCTTGGCTGATCCCGCCGCCCCTCCACGGCGCAGCCGACCCCTACGCACAGGCCGGCTTCGTGTTCCCCGACTGGTACGTGCTGTTCTCCTACGGTTACCTCCGTTGGGGCGAGTACTTGCCCCAGTTCACCGTGCCAACGGGTCCGATCGGCGCCATCGTCGACCAGCCCGTCTTCGCCTGGAACGCCGCATGGTGGGGCGCTGCCCTCACCGGCATCCCCGTCGGCATCCTCGCTCTACCTCCCTTCCTCGGCGGACGCGAGAAGCGCCCGGTGGAAGACCCGTGGTACGCCAGCGCTGGCGCGGTCTACCTCGCCCACATCTGGTTCATCTCGGTGTTTTCGATCAACATCTTCCTCGAACTC
>DUHU01000129.1:2944-3141 GCA_013330765.1 Candidatus Poseidoniaceae archaeon
GATCAACATCTTCCTCGAACTCTATGGCAAGAACAGAACGGACTTCTGTAAATTGGACAGCCATGGCGACCTGCTGTGCGGGACCCGACCTGCTTGGTTGGCAGAAGTGTTCAACGCCATTCCATGGTTGATGACCGGCGTCTTGTTATGGATCATCCTGCACTTCGGCGCACGGAAATTCCTCGTCAAAACCATCG
>DUHU01000167.1 GCA_013330765.1 Candidatus Poseidoniaceae archaeon
AGGAAATTCATTTCCAATTTGATGGACCCACCCCCCTTGCAGGCTTCGCAGCGCCCTCCTTTGACGTTGAACGAGAAGGTTCCTGGTGTGTACCCACGTTCCTTGGCCAGGGTGGTCTTCGCGAACAGGCTCCGGATTTCATCGAAGACTTTCGTGTAGGTTGCGGGGTTGGAACGCGGGGTGCGACCAATGGGCGATTGGTCGATGATGATCGCCTTGTCCACCTTTTCCATCCCCTCAATGGCCTTGTGTTTCCCGGGAATGGCGTCGGCGTTGTGGAGGTGGCGCTGGAGCGCTGGAGCGAGGATGCCCGACACCAGGGAGGATTTGCCGGATCCCGATACCCCGGTCACCGCCGTCAGCAACCCCAGAGGGACGTCCACGTCAATGCCCTGGAGGTTGTTGTGAGCAGCGCCCTTGATCCTCAGCCGTTGCCCCCGTTTCACCTTCGTGCGCTTTTCTGGAACCGCGATACGGCGGCGTCCGGCAAGGTAGTCGCCGGTGATCGAGCCTTCCGTGGCCATGACCTCTTCTGGCGGCCCATTGGCCACGACAGCCCCACCTTCGAGTCCCGCGCCGGGGCCGAGGTCGCACAGCCAATCCGCTTGGCGGAGGGTGTCTTCGTCGTGTTCAACCACGACGAGGGTGTTGCCCAGGTCGGACAATTCGCGCAGGGTTTCCAACAGGCGGGCGTTGTCGCGTTGGTGCAACCCAATGGACGGTTCATCGAGCACGTACATCACGCCGGTCAAGCGGGAACCGATCTGGGTGGCGAGGCGAATCCGCTGGCTTTCGCCGCCCGAAAGGGTGTTCGCACGACGGTCGAGGGTCAGATAATCGAGACCAACGCTGTCAAGGAAGTCGAGGCGGGATTCGATTTCCTTGAGGATCTCGCGGGCGATGAACAGGCTCCGCTCATCGAGCACTTCTGCGCTGTCGGCCCAGTCCTCCGGCGGGCCGGCTTCCGCATCGGGCCACCACGCCCGGACCAAGGCCAACGCTTCGTGGACGGCGGCCATCGAAATTTCGGGAAGGCGGAGTCCGCCGACCGTCACGCTTCGTGCTGCTTTGTTGAGTTTCTCACCGTTGCACGCGGGGCAGGGCAGGTCGGTCATGCAAGAGATCAGCCGGGACCGTGTGCGTTCCGAGGTGGTTTCCGTGTACGTCTTTTCCAGACGTGCAATGATGCCCTCCCATGGCCTGTTCATCTGGTACACTGAACCGTTGTCAGACTCGAAGTGGAAGTGAATGACCGTGGATCCTGAGCCGTGCAGCAGAATGTCCCTGTGGTCCTCTTCCAACAACTCGAAGGGGGTGCGGATGGGAATGTCATAATGCTCCGCAACTTGAATCATCAGCCGCTTGTACCACGCGGGCGACATCGATTGGCGCCATGGGAGCACGGCGCCTTGCTCGATGGTCAACGAACCGTCGACGACCAAGTCCTCACTGAAACGCCGTTGCACGCCGATGCCTTGGCACTCCGGACAAGCGCCGAGGGGGGAATTGAACGAGAACACGCGAGGTGAAAGTTCGGGCATGAAGGCTCCGTGCTCGGGACATGCGAAGTCTTCCGACCATGCGATGGTCTGGCCGGATTCGGTCAGCCGCGCTCGGCTCCCTTCGCTCAGTTCTGCGTCTTCGTCGGGGGCTTCCAAACTCTCGACGTGGACGCTCCCAGATCCCAATCGAAGCGCTTGCTCGATCGCTTCTGTGAGGCGTTGGCGACGGTCGCGGGTGCAGCGGAAACGGTCGATACGTGCGTCGACGTCGTGCCGATAGGCCTTGTCGAGCGTTGGCGGAGATTCGAAGTCGGCCTCATGCCCATTGACCCGCCCCGCCAACAAGCCCTGTTCGACAAGTTGCCGGAAAAGGTCGGCGTGGGTGCCTTTGCGGGCTCGAACAATGGGGCTCCACACGGCCACGGCATGCCCTTCGAGTTGCCAAAGCACGTCGTCGACGATCTCCTGCACCGTCCGTCGCGCCACCTCACGGCCGCATTCCGGACAGTGGGGTTTCCCGACACGCGCCCAAAGCAGGCGAAGGTAATCCTGAATCTCCGTGACGGTGGCGACGGTCGATCGAGGGTTGTGCGAACCTTGTTTTTGGTCGATGGAAATGGCGGGAGAAAGGCCTTCGATTCCGTCGCAATCTGCTTTTTTCATCTGGCCGATGAATTGGCGCGCGTACGAGGAAAGCGATTCCACGTAGCGGCGCTGGCCTTCGGCGTAGAGGGTGTCAAACGCGAGGGAGGATTTGCCCGAACCCGAGACGCCGCTGACAACGACGAAACATCCGCGGGGCAGGCGGACGTCGATGTCCTGCAGGTTGTGGGTCCGCGCCCCGCGGACCTCAATCCAACCTGCGTCGCCAAGATTCGTCATGGGCCTCAGCAGAAGTTTCGGTCAACGGTTCTTGAATCCCTGCCTGTGGCTCAGGTCAGAAAGGGAACGGGCGCTTCAAAGCGCACGGGTTCCTCTGATTCGGGGTGCAAAAACTCGAGTGCGAACGCGTGCAGGGCCACTCGGCCAATCGGATCGGCGGTGGCGCCGTGCAGCGAATCGCCGACGATTGGGCAACCAAGCTTCCGCATGGCCATCCGAATCTGATGGCGGCGGCCGGTCTCAATGAGCACTTCCACGTCGGCGACCAAGCCGTCTTCGTCAAGAACGCGGTAGTGGGTGATGGCTTCCTTGGCGCCGCGGAAGCCAGATTTGACCTCACGCA
>DUHU01000075.1:0-2126 GCA_013330765.1 Candidatus Poseidoniaceae archaeon
GAAGTCTGTTTTCATGGTGCTCACACCCTACCGGTGTCGGCCTCCCTTATGACGGTTGGTTCTATGCCGTGTGGCGTTCAGTCGGCGAGGATTGGGGAATCGCCTTCTGCGATTTCTGCATCCACGGATTCGTCTGCGTTTCGGTCAATCCATGCCTCCTCTTCTTCGGGGACATCGGTATCGGCGAAAATGGCGTCCACCGGGCATTCGGGGATGCAAGCGCCGCAGTCGATGCACTCGTCGGGGTCGATGACAAGGTAAGTGTCGAGTTCGCGGAAGGCTTCCACAGGACAAACAGCAACGCATTCCTGGTACTTGTGGTCCACGCAGGTGGTCGTCACGACGTGAGGCATGACTCCCGGTATGGCTTGAGGAATATGAATGATGTCCAAATCCCATGTCAATTCAAGGCGGCTTCAATCATGGCACGAAGGCGCCCTTCAGCGGTTTGTCCTGGGTAGACGGCCACCTTGCATCGTACCTTTGCCGAACGGGGTGCGCCTGGTGGTGCGAGTGCGACGCGCCCTGCGACCAAGCCGTCCAGATCGATGCGAAAATGCACCGCTCCTTCCTCGTCGAGGCGAGTGGGGAGTTCCTCCAAGAGGGTGACTAGCGCCCCTTGATCAAGGCCAGACCACGCCTTGCGGAGGTCGCCTTTCCGACGGAGGTCAGCGCTCAGGGTAAGCATGGTTGGACCGGCGTGAGACGCGTAAGCGCTGCGTTCGATCTCCACGTCCCCCAACCATGCTTCAAGTGACGTTCCCACCACGGAAGCGTTGTCCATGGCACTGACATGAACACGAACAGAGAATCGGTCGTCGGCCATGTTTACCGCACGGGCCGGACGCTGATGACCATGCCGTTCAAGCCAACGGTGAGGCGACGCCGACTTCGCCGAGGGTCCAGCGGAGTGTTTTGATGACACCCTCCAAGGCCTTGTGGTTCCTCGCTGCGTCTTTCATGCCCTCGCGGTCACCTGCTTCGCGGCATTGCTCAAACCAATCCTTCCAATCTTGCTGTTTGGCTTCGGCCGCCGTCAGCATGGATTCGATGTCCTCCCAGCTCCGTTCATAGGTCCGGTGCGGTGTTGCGTCCGCCATGGTGGCCTTCGGAGAACCAGCCTATTTGAGGCGTGTGCCGACCTAGACGCCCCCCGGGCACATTCTCATGCTGAACGTCGCTCGTTCACCAGGTGTTCACCGGCCTTGACGAGGCCTCCGTCACCGACGACGCTGTAGGCGACGTTGGCGCCCTCTTCGACGATGGCCCCTACGCCAAGAATGGACGATTGCACGGTGGCACCTGAAGCCACCCTTGCATCGTTCATCAGCAAAGAAGACGCGACAAAAGCACCCTCGGCCACCGATGCTCCCTCGTGGAGGAACGCCTCCTGCCCACCGAGCAACGCCGCTTGAGCATCAAGCAAGTGATGCGGTTCACCGATGTCGAACCAAAGACCCTCAAGCATCAATCCTGCAATCGGAAGGCCTGCATCGAGCATGGCAGGGAAGAGATCACGGCTGAAATCGTACTTGGCCCCCGCAGGAACCATGGCAAGAGCCTCGGGTTCGAGGATGTAGACGCCTGCGTTGATCAATCGGCTGAAGGCCTCCTCTGGAGCGGGTTTCTCTGCGAAGCGTCGAACGAAGCCACGCCTGAGGTTTCCGTCCACCTCAGCGTCGTTGGTCTCGCCAAGGCCAACGATGCCAAACGAACTCGGGTCGTCGACTTCCACAAGACCGATGGTGAGTGCGGCACCCGTGGCTCGGTGGTGATCCAGCAAAGCCCCGAGGTCAAGGGTGCTGACACCATCACCCGAACCGACAAAAAAAGTGGAGGTCAATTCTTCGGCCAACAAGCGAACGCTTCCAGCCGTGCCCATCGGCGTTGATTCACGGTTCACACGTGCATTGACGTCTTCTTGAGACCACGTCATCACGTGCGCTGCGAGGTCCTCGCCACGGTAGCCTGTCGTAACGACAAGTTCGCTGACCCCTGCATCCAGCATGGCCTCTTTGACGTAGTCAATGACCGGTCGACCCAGCAAGGGGACCATCGGTTTGGGTCGATGGTCCGTCAGCGGTTGCAGACGCGTTCCGCGACCGCCTGCCATGATGACGCCGTGC
>DUHU01000075.1:2429-5705 GCA_013330765.1 Candidatus Poseidoniaceae archaeon
CGCCTGCCATGATGACGCCGTGCACGCCGCCACCTCATCGGCGTCGACGAGAGGACATGTCGATTCGTCGCATGTTCTTCTTTTTGCGACCGTCTCCACCACGGTGGTCCTTTCGTGCCCCGTCTTCGGCCATCGTCCCGCCAAAGGTCAGGTTCCCGTCCTTGAGCAAGGTGCTGACCAAGTGGTCAGCCACGGCTTCGGATTGGGCACCCGTTTGCATCTCTGCACGAACAGCTTCATTGTGATCGCTGACCCAAGACTCGCGTTCTTCGCGGGCCAATTTGAGTTGATCCCGGACCTTGTTCACGTCACCCATCATCTCTTCGATTTGAGCGTGAACCTCGTCCGCCTCCTTGCGGTGTTCAAGGTGCTCAAGGTGATGACGGTCCCCTTCAGCCTTCAAGAAATCACGGTGTGCGAAGGCCTCGTCGATCTTTGATGAGACCTCATCGGCACGCTTGATGGCCTCGATGAAGAGTTGGTGCTCAGCGTCGGCTTCCGCCTTCAGCGTCTTGATGCTCCCGTCGAGGTCCTTCAGGTCAACTTTGACCAACTCGAACTCTTTCACTTCAGGGGCCAGTTCGCCGACACGGTTGCCCATGCGCTTGAGTTTGTCCATCATCTCCTTCTCTTTCTTCATGCCCACGCTGGACGTTTCGAAGGTCTCTTCCAAACGCTCCATCTCAGCCTTGAGCTGATGGTACTCCGCGGTGGCGGACCGCTTCGCGTCTTTGTCGCCACGGCGCCCTTTGATCTGGGCGATGAATTGCTTGAGTTGATCTTGGATGGCGTTGCGACGCTCTCGGTGCAGGTTCACTTCAGCCCGGATGGCCTTGACTTCAGCAATCAGCAAATCCACGGTTTCCCTGTGCTCCTTGTACTGGGCCTGAACCGCGTTGCGCTGGTCCCTGGAACGACGTGCGCGGTCGCTGTGCTGGTTGCGAATTTCACGCAGCTTGCGGACCTTGGATTCCATGGCGTGCAGACGCTCACGCAGGTCTGCATCTGGACGTTCTTCGCGCTCTTCGCGTTCGCGGCGCATGGCGTTGCCTCGCTATGCTCCATTTCAAGGCTCCTGTGCAAGGGCCAACATCACAAGGACAGCAAACGGTTGACTTGGAGGATGACCGAAGCCACCACCCCGAGGACCCCAAGCGTGGCGCTGACGACCACGCCAGAGCGACGCAATCGCTTCTTGGTGCCCGACCGAACGCGGGTGTTGATCTGCTGACCAAGGAGCAGGTCTCCGTCTTCATTCTCCAACCGCACGGTGACCGTGGCTTCGCCGTACCGATTTGGAATCAACGATTGCCATGAGGTGGTGCCGAGTTGGAGAAGGCGCACCAATGAACCGATGACGTCTTGATCACCTTCACCCGAAACGGGGACCGCTGAACCGAGCAAAGATTCCGCTTCACCGGCCGGCAAGTGGAACGTGAGCGCCAAGTCGTTCGGACGAAAGTCCGGTGATTGCATCCGCAATACCACGGTTCGTGGCGTGGTGTCAAGGTTCCTGATGTACATGAACAGGCCCGTGCTGCCGTCCACGATGTTGGCCATGTCCACGTCGACAAGAAGGTCCTGGCGTCCACGTAGGTTGCCCATGCGGATGCGTTCTGTGGTCCGCCGCATCAAGCGGAAAAACGCTGGAGCGACCTCGGAGGCTTTCGCAAACAATCGGGTCCAAACGTCGGGCGTGAACACCTGATGCTCTTTGAGAAACTGCACGCCTTCCTCCTTCAGCACTTCTTCAATTTCACTTGAGAGAGCCGGAGTCAGGATTTGGCCATCGCATCTCATCCACTGCAACGCAAGCAACTTCTCCTTTGCGTGCAGGGCTTCGACCTTGGGCTTTCGATGAAGCATAAGTTCGCTCATGAATCGTTCGTATTTTGCCCGAAGCAGAGGGTCCATGACGGTCAGGAGGATCTCCTCAAACACCGCATGAAGGGATGAGGGATGGATTGGGGGGTCGTACGCCTCCAACAAACCCGTTTGTGTGCTCGATGTAAACAAGCGACCGCTTCGGCTCAAATGCTCACCGAAAGCCAACAAAAGGAAGGAAGATGAGGCGAGGTGAGCGATTTGCCCCGCAGGATCCGAGGGGCCACGAGCAAGTTCAATCAACAGCAGGATCAAACAAAGGATGAGCAGCACGATGGCCGAGGTGGTTGCCCGGACGGAACGGTGCATCACGTCTTCGATGTGGTCGTACCCATGGGAGGCCGCCACCCAACGGTGCTGGCCACCCAATTCGGCGACTTCAGATTCGATGCCGTGAACGCTGAGCCCCAGGCGGATACGATGCACAATCAACATCAACGTGAAGGTCAACACCATCGTGAACTGAATGGCGACCAGCGCCCACCCTAAGGTCACGTTGAGCGTCGGCTGAATCCCATCGGTCCACCATTCGGGAGCCTCGGCTGACGTGGCCACCGACCATCCGATGAACGCCAAGAAGAGCGCAAACGAGGGCAGCACCAAGGTCAACCGCAAACCGCCGGTCAGCAATTGCTGATCAAGGCCGTAAAGCACCTGCTCGGCCTGACGCAAACGGTCGGGCACGGCTCCCTGTTGTTGGCCTTCCATGCTTGAACCTCAAGGCCATGCGTATGAAACCAACGCGTTGACTTGTGCTCCTTAAGCGGAAACATCGACCACCATGCTGGCGAGCACGGAAGCAGCGAGAAGCATGTCTTCTCCGTCCACAGCATGACCCTTTTCCGTTCGCTCAACGACCGCTCCAATGACCACGCCGAGGCTTTCGAGGGCTCCTGTAGCCGTCATGGCGACGATGGTACCTCGTTCCCCGACTTCGAGGGTGCCGGCGATGCGATGATCAGCAGGCCATTCGGAAGCCAAACGTTCTGCAACCACGCCTCCGGCAGGTGGAATAGGTCGGCCTGACGGGTCGGTGTCTGGGTGCCCAAGCCAGCGAGACAAGGCGACTTCCAAGTCGTCATCGATGGCGTGTTCAAGCCGACAAGCGGTCGCATGTGCATCACCGTTGAACGGCAAGATGTCGAGCATCACCTCCGCCAAGCGGTGACGACGCTTCAACCGCTGGCCGTGCTCAAGCCCGTAAGGCGTCATGAGAACGCCTTTGTACGGCGTGTAGGACACGAAACCACGTTTCGAAAGACGCTGAACCATCTCCGTGGCTGAAGCGGGGGATACGCCAAGGCGCTTGGCGAGCAACCCCGTTTTGACCATCCCCCCAGGGTCGGATTCATGGAATTCATACAAGGTTTCGAGGTATTCGTCCTCAAATTC
>DUHU01000075.1:6012-6258 GCA_013330765.1 Candidatus Poseidoniaceae archaeon
TTCGAGGTATTCGTCCTCAAATTCTTGAAAATGACCGACCATTACTTCGCCTCCTCTCGAGAAAACTCGTGCTTGCATGCTGGACATCGAACACGTCCATTAAAATCTGCGGGAACGCGGAGGGCCCTCGAGCACGCTGGACAGCCGATCTCGATTTTCGCTGGAGTTTCGAGCACCTCGACGGCGTCCTGTTCCGTTGGCTGAGGCTCGGCAGGTTGAGGGGCTTCCACATCAAATCGTTCGCGG
>DUHU01000014.1 GCA_013330765.1 Candidatus Poseidoniaceae archaeon
CGACCACACATGGGGCCTCTTGCCATGGTTGCAGACGTCAGGACTTGACGGTCGAGAAGAGCCCATCGTCATCGCCGGACCGGTCGATGCATCAACCTTCGAGCACCTTTCCCAGCACGGATTTGAGGGAACGCCACCAGGAGACTTGCCAGCCTCGGATCTGTGGAGGCAGATGCGGGTTTGGCGTGAACTCGGAGCCACTGAAGCGCTGCTTGGTTATCCAATCGTATGGCGCCTTGGCGATGTTGCATCGGGGCGCTGGGTGGACATTACGACCGAGGGCATCATCGAATGCTCTGCTGGATGGAGGCCTGAGGGTTGGAAGCAGCACAGCCTTCAGCCGGTGCTCTCCCTGCATTCCGTTCCCTCGTGCGGCTGGCGGATTGACGGACCTTCCACGGCCCTTGTGATTTCCGGAGACACGGCTTCACCGGGTCTGGAGGGTGAATCCACGGTTCCGGATGTCTTGGTGCACGAGGCAACCTACCTGGAAGAGCATGCCGATCGGGCGGCCAACCATTTGCATAGCACTGCTGCTGGGGCCGCGCGAACCGCGATGCGTCTCGGCGCTCGGAGTCTTGCGCTGACGCATTTCAGCGCTCGATTGAGCGACGTTTCCCCGTCGCTGAGCGAGGCGAAGGCCGTGTTGGGCGATCACGCGCCCTGTGTGGCGCTGAGCGACGGAGACCGGATGACGGTCCACCCAGACGGCACGGTCCACCACCTGAAACGAGAGGACGTGGGATGGGACCCACGCATGCTCGTGGAAGGCAGACGTTGAAAGCCGCAGCAGCGACGTCAAGGTCATGCGTCGCTCCCTTGGGGTCCTCTTGGCCGTGATGCTTTGCCTCTCTGTGCCTTATGCAGGTGCCGTTCAGGCACGCGACGCCCCCACGTGTGCCTCCGCGGAATTGGCGGACGTCACGGGCGCAATGGCGGTGGATGGCGGGTCATGCCTGGACGTCAACCTGGGCGTCCATGCGCCTGGAACGGTCCTTTCATTCGACATTCTTGTTGCAAACGATGCCGTTGATCTGTTGCTCTTCGACGAGGCCGGCAAGGCCCCGTACGACCTCGGTCAGAGCTACCGGAGCGTGATGACCACGCCGGTGTCCACCGAAGCGATGCTTGGACAACAAGTGTTCCATTGGAAGGTGCCCGCTTCAATCAACGCCAAGGCTTGGTCGCTGGTCGTCGACAACCTCGCGCACGACGGCGATCAAGGGGAAGGCGACCAAGGTGGCGCACGCGCACAAATCAGTCTGCAAGTGAGCGTGCTTCAAGACGGAGCCTTGACCGTGGTGCACGACCTCTATGCAGCGACGGCCAACTCAAGCACGTGGCTCTCCGGTGACGGAGGCCTGACGCTTGACGCAGGCACCTCGGTTCAACTCGAGGCCTGGGGCTTGGACGGGTCAGGCGATCTCGCCTTCCTCACGGACGCTCAGCGTACGTCGTGGGAAGGCGGTGCACAACACGCTCCCGAGGCAGGCACGGCGTTGCTCGACGTCACGTCCACGTCCACGCTGACGTGGACGGTGCCCTCCGCCCTGGACGGCGTGCCCATGCACCTGATGCTTGACGCTGGCGATGAGGTGCTTGGCGGAGCTCCCCCAAGCGACCTGCGCATGACGGTTCGGCTGACGCTCGATCCACCGATGACGCCCGTCATCGAGGACGGCAACAACGCCACGACCACGCTGGGCGAACCGTTGCTCCTCGATGCATCCGCCACCCCAGACCGCTTGAACCGCTTGGTGGATTGGCTTTGGGACCTCGATGCGAGCGTCGACGCGGACGACGACGGCGACGCCACCAACGACGGAACATGGGGTGAGGCGAAGACGGTCTCTGCCACATGGAGTCAGCCAGGCACGTTCACGGTGACGCTGCACGTCCGGGACGTCGACGGTCGAACTGCGATGGTGCAGCATGACGTCACGGTCTCCGACGTCCAGGCGCCAACGGCCGTCGTTTCGTCCCTCGGTGACGAGCAACCGGTTGAAGACGGCTACCGACTCGATCCGGATGCCGTCCTCCGCTTGTCGTGCTCCGCTTCGACCGACGACCATCGCGTTGACCTTTGCGCGTGGTCCATCGACGGGACAACTGCAGGGCAGAACACGACAGTGGTGGCTTCATGGGCCGTTTCAGGCGAACACACCGTCCGATTGACGGTGACCGACCCGAGCGGGAATTCGGACGTGATTGAACGGCGCGTGGTGGTCGTGGACCGTACGTCGCCAAGCTTTGCGTCAACCTCGGTGGCCGCTTTGCCTTCCTCGATGGAATCGGGATCTTCCAACGTGGTTCGGGTGATCGTGGACGACCCTGTCGACGCACCTGGCGCCCTTCGTGTCCATTGGGACCTTGACCCGCTTATCGATTCGGATGGCAACGGAGTAAAGGACGACGATCCGGACCTTCTTGGCGAAGAAGTGCAAATCACGTTTGACTCAGCAGGAGAACAGGTGGTGGTCATCACCGTGTTCGATCCGGCAGGGAACAGCGATCGCTCGGTGTGGACGGTCGACGTGACCAGCGCTGGCCCCTCGCCCTCCTCCGGCATGACGGCGGTGGCGGGCATTGGCCTCCTCGTGATCCTTGTCGCAGCCGTCGTCGTGCTGAGGCTCCGTCGAGCGCGCCCCTCTGGACAAAGCACGGTAACAGCCGAGCCTTTGTCGGAAGAAGCGCAAGCAGAAGAAGCCAAGGCGGCAGAAATGGCGGCCATCTACGGCAGTGCTCCTTCCAGCATGGACGCCGTCCAAACCCCTTCTCCGGTGGCGTATGCCTCCCCTCGCCCCACCGCGCCGCTCGACCCGATGGCACAATCTTTGCTTGGTGAAAGTGCAGGGGCGTCTGCGGCAAACGACAGCATGGCGGCTTTGGAAGCCCTCGTGGGAGACGGCATGGACGACCCTGTGGCGGTCGATGGCGCGTTTGAGCCGGTACCGTCCACCGAATCCGCGGCTGCTCCTTCAACGGCCGAGAAGCCCTCGGCCACCACCGCTTCAGTGGGTGGGCGACTGGAATTGCCTGCTGGCCTCGCAGACATGCTCGAAGAGGCCACTGATGGTTCGCAGTGAACGTCCAAAGCGACGCACAACAGGGAAGGGTTCACAACATGCGAAGCCGGGCTGCAATCATGCAGCAAGGCGCCGCGAGGCTGCTCCATCCCGGAGTCCGGCCAAGTCAGGTGCAGCGGCGGGCGCCCGCCATGGTGCTCATGCTGCTTTTTCTCATCCCCATCGTTCAACCGGTCACGACGGCCGAGTTGGCCACGGACGATTTCGATATCCTCGATGCGCTTGACGAACTTCTCGAAGACCGGTCAGCCAGCAGTTCGGACCTCCTCGCAGAAGGGATTGCATCCACGACCCTCGCGACGGTGGACGCAGCCGCACGCGAGGTCAAGGAAGGCGACGCCATCGTCGAAGCCGAACGCTTCCTCGACGGGCTGCAAGTTCGTGACTCGGCGCCCTTTGATCCAGATCACCCCCGGGCCTATGACTTCCTTCTCGACGCAGAAAACCACAGCGGCGCAGGCCTGCCGGACAACCTGTTTCAAACGCTCTTTTCCGTTGAGAACTGGGACGTGAACGACCCGCTGGCCATCGGCATCAACACCTATGCCATCTACCTCAACTTCAGCAGCAAGAACGACGGCCCGTCCTACGAAAGTTGGACGTCAGGGACCTTCACGGGAGACATTCAACTCGGCGCCGATCTCAATTTGTTTGACAATTACATCGACATTGACGGCGACGGCGGCGAAGACGTCATCGTTGAATTGACCGTTCAAGGCTTGCTGCAACGCGGCCAAGGGTGGGACATCACCACGAGTGGCGGCGTTGGGCCCATCGCCGGCCTTGTCCCGGAAACCCTGTGGATTCGGCCCATTTTCCAATGGCGCGTGCATCAAATCGATGCTGCAGACCCCCTTTGGGACGACATGGCCTTTTTGGAGGTCAGCCTGCTGAAGGGCTTCGCCTTCGATTTCACCGTCCAAGAATCAGAATCGTACTCGATCGTGATCGACACGCGTTTCACCCAACCACCCCACGAATTCCGTGTCGGCGTGGGCCTTGATCGGATCACCTTCGAAATCGCCGACACGGTTTCCGACGTCGGGACCCTTGTGCTCGACCTGTTGGGAGGTGGCGTTGGCGCTGACACGCTTTCCCTGACCTCCATTTCAGCGCCATACGCCATCACCATTCAGAACCCGGACGCGCCAGGGGGCAACCTGCAGACAGAATGCGCCGACGAGAACTGGTTTGACCCGGAAAATCAACCGAGGGTGGACAGCCATGCTGACCGTTGCTCCTTCGGTGTCGGCATTGGTTTCGTTCATTTCGACGTCGCTCAAGATGACGGAACGGTGCCGGACGTTCTCGAACTGGCGTACATCGACGCCGGTTTCCATCCAGAAGACACCGGGCGACGTCTTCCTTCCGAGATTGACCTGACCCTTCGAAACGACAACTTTGGCGACAACAGCTTCGACACGGTCGAGATTTTCAGCGACCGTGACGCAGACGTCTACGTCCATTACTTCGAGGACCGGTCGAAAATGCCCGAGGGCGGCGACAACTTTGGCAACATTTCTGACGCGAGGATTTGGATTCGAGGGTTGCCTTCAGGGACCCTCCCTCAAGAGGAAATCAATGCCCTTTTCACGATGATTGGTGAGGCGCCTGGGAGCATCAACCTGCCCGGGGACATGCCCAACAGGCTGTCCCTGTTCATCGGAATCAAGAATTTCTCTGGCGATGCGACAACGAACGTCAACGACCCGACCTTGCCCGTCAATCCGGCCACACCTCCAAACACGCTGATCGTCGTGGCGGCCGTCGATTTCATCCCGCTTTTGGAGTTCGGTTCGAGCTTCCAACGCGGAGGCTTTGCTCCGGACCGTTCATCGATGACCCTGGTCGTGGAAGACCTCCCACCCGTGATCGTGATCTCCGGCAGTTTCAACCTCGGTGAGAGTGGCGTGGAGCGGTTACGTCCAGACAACAGCGACCTGAACGCGATTTCTCAAGTGCTCGACAACGCCCTCCTCGGCTTGGTCGAAATCATTCTTGATTTGGGAACGATTGTCAACAGCGTTCCTGGTGCCATCGTCGGCACGGCAGGGAGCGCAGGTGGCACCGTGGAAGTGGCATGTTT
>DUHU01000219.1:0-5613 GCA_013330765.1 Candidatus Poseidoniaceae archaeon
TCCCACGCCAGGTGGTGGGACCGTGGCGGCTGTCGCACTTGGCCAAGCTGCTGCTCTGACCTCCATGGTGGCGAATTTAACCTTGGATTCGGAACGCTGGAGCGACGCTCATGCCATGGCATCTGAAGCCAAATCAGCCGCACTTTCGGTGATTCCGCGTGCAGCGCATCTCGCGGATGCTGATGCTGCGGCCTTCGATGCGGTCGTTGATGCTTTCAAACTGCCAAAAGCCTCGGACGAAGAGAAGGACATACGTCGTACAGCGATTCGTTCCGCGACCTTGGGTGCGGCCGAAGTGCCCTTCGAAACCGCACAACTCGCTTGCACCCTTTTGCCGCACATTCAGGCCATGGCTGAACACGGAAACAGCAACGCAGCCAGCGATGCCGGTGTGGCCTCGTTGATGGCCACTGCAGCAGCGAAAGGAGCAGTGTTCAACGTCCTGATCAACCTCAATTCTTTGCCGGCGACCATGGGCGAGGGCATGCGGGCCGCCCTCCCAACCATGGAGGGAGACATACGACGCATCGGACGTGCGTGCATGGATGCGGTACGCGAACGCTTGTGATCAGCGAACCCTGGATCCGTCTTTGATGGCGTCAGCGACGGTCAACAGTCGGACACAACCGTCTTCATCGTCCGCTGCCAACATCATGCCTTCGCTCATCACGCCACGCAGTTTGCGTGGTGCGAGATTGGCAACAACGATGACTTGCAATCCGAGCAAGGCTTCAGCGCTGTAGACGTCCCTCAGTCCCGCACAAATGGTGCGCCCATCGTCGGTGCCGTCGTCCAATTGAACCACCCAAAGGCGGTCTGCATTGGGATGTTCTTCGACATGTTTGACGGTTGCAACGCGCAAATCTACAGCCATGAATTGGTCAAATTCGATGGTGCTGATGCCTTCTCTTTCCATGTGTTTCGTCTCCTTCTTTTTTGTTCGGCGGCTGCCTTTGACGCCTCCCACTTCGGGCGTCCCTGGTTCGGTTTGTGTGTCGGCCACCTGACCTTCACGTTCCAAAATGAGTTTGATGTCGAGACGCTCGAAGAGCGGCACGGGGGAATTGGTGGAGGCAGAGATGGATCTCTCCATGTCAACGGCATCGTCCCAATCCACCTCACTGACGTCTCCCTCGTGTCCTTGCATGGACCAAAGCCGCTGTGCTGCACCGGGCAAAAAGGGCTGGATGGTGATGGCAATGCCCCGAAGCATCCTTGCCGCAAGAGCCAATCCTGCAAAGGCCTCTGAACGGACCTCTGGGGAAGCATCGGGTTTCAGTGCAACCCAAGGTGCGGCACGTTGGACGACGCCGTTGCCTTGTTGAGCCACATTCATCACACCTCGAAGCGCTTCCTTGTAGCGGTGGCGATCCAAAGAAGTGCCAACGGCTGCATGCTGATCATGCCAAGCAGCAACGTCTGCTGACCATGCGTCTGGACGGTCCCAATCAGCAAGTTCTCCAAGACCCGCTTCCCGCATCTTGACCGTAAGTGTCAGGACACGGTGAGCGAAATTTCCGAAGGCTGCGATCAATTCAGAATTCACCTTCTCAACAAAATCCTCCCACGTGAAATCCGTGTCGTGGTTCTCTGGCATGTTGATGGAGAGATAATACCGGAGGGTGTCAGGATCATGATGTTCCAAGAAGGAAGGCAGCCACACCGCGTGCTTCCGTGATTTCGAGAATTGGCCCCCGCTCAGCATGAGGTATTCCATGGCGGGCACGTCGTGAGGCAGGGCAAGATCACCAGGTCCGGGCAACGCAGGTCGGTCGGATCCTGAGGCGGCCATGTTCATGCCCAACAAAATGGCAGGCCAAATCACGGTGTGGAAGGGAATGTTGTCTTTCCCAAGGAAGTAGAGGTGCCGTGGACTGTTTCCATCGGCATCGACACACCACCACGCCCTCCAAGCGTCGTTGGCCAGTGGGTGATGTTCAGCGTGGCGTTCGGCCCACACTTGGGCGCAGGTGAGGTAGCCTTGCACTGCCTCGAACCAAACATAGACACATTTCCCAGTCCAATCTTCCTCCTCAAAGGGTACAGGAATGCCCCAAGCGAGGTCACGCGTCACCGCACGGGGCCTCAACCCCATGTCCAACCATTGCTTTGTCATGGCCCGAACGTTGGACTTCCATCGACCAGTTGAATCGCTTGCAAAGGATTCCAACGCTTGTTGAAAGACATCCAGGCGATAGAACAAATGTTCCGTTTCTCGGACTTCGATGGAACGCTCAGGGTTCATTTTCGAACGTGGATTGGTCAATTCCACAGACTCGTAGGTTGCACCGCACGTGTCGCATTGGTCACCACGTGCATCTTCCGCTCCACAGGTCGGGCAGGTGCCTTCCACGTACCGGTCTGGGAGGAAACGGCCACCCTCGTCGTGAACTTCGAAAAATTGGGGCGTCGACCTTCGCTCGAACAAACCACTGGCATCGAGGTCTTTCACGTGTGTCCTGACCCGTTCTGCATGGGCAGGATCGCTGGTGCGGTTGAACAAGGCGCCACCGAATTCGACGCCGCGTGAATCGACGTGATTGGCCCATGCACAGCCAAGGTCTGCCAAGGCTTGCGTGTTGATGGCATGGAAACGATCGACCACGTCCTGTGGAGTGATGCCCTCACGTTCTGCGGTGACCGTGATCGGCGTGCCATGTTCGTCTGAACCTGAAACCATCAGGACTCTCCGACCTTTGGCGCGTTCGTATCGATACTGGATGTCTGGCGGCAGATAGCATCCAGCTACGTGACCGAGGTGCAACGGACCGTTGGCATACGGCCATGCCACACAAATCAACACGTGCTCAGAGGAAGGCATCCATTCGCGGCTCTTGGCCGCATCACTTAGGCCTTCTTCACGCCGACATACTCCGTCATCTTGATGAGCATCCGGTACGTGCTAGGTATGTCTCGGACAGGGGCTTTCCACATCATGGTCCTCGAAGCGCTCGCGGCGGCTGGACCCGCCATCAACGCCACAGGCAGCGGAGACGTCCGCCTCCTCACCTTCTACATCGTCATCGCCTTGGGCGTCTCGTTCCTCTGTTCCATCCTTGAAGCGGTGGTCCTCTCCGTGACCCAAACGTGGGTCGCGGTGCAGAAAAACAACGGCAACAAGACCGGTGAACTCTGGGCGGCCCTCAAGCAAGACGACGCCGTTGGGCCACTCACAGCCATCCTCACACTGAACACCATTTCGCACACCATGGGCGCTGCTGGTGTCGGTTCGCAAGTCCAACTGATCTACGGCGATGGAGCCCTTACGTTGGCTTCGGTGTTGCTCACCCTGGCGATGTTGTTGCTTTCGGAAATCGTACCGAAAACCATCGGTGCCGCTTATTGGAAACAACTTGCTCGACCCTGCGGTTCGTTGCTTCGTGTCGTCGTATGGTCGATGACGGTGTTGATCGTCCCGATTCAAATCCTCAAGCGCGTCCTCCCCAAGGGTGAGCTCAACCTTGTGTCCCGGGATGACGTGGCAGCACTGGCAGACCTTGGTGAGGAGCGGGGTGTCCTGAATCAAGATGAGGAAGCCATCATCCACAATTTGCTTCGGCTGCGAGATATCCTCGTTCAGGACGTGATGACACCTCGGACGGTCATGCAGACTGTGGATGCGGATTCAACCGTGCTGGAAGTCACCGAGTCGATGCCCGTCCTCCGATTTTCTCGCATGCCGGTGCTCGGAGCAGGCTCCGATGACGTCCTAGGCCTGGTGTTGCGGTCACGTATTCTTCGTGCGTCTTCCAACGACGAGCACGGTGCAACGATGGACGACCTGATGCAACCAATCACACGGATTCGAATGGAGCAAAGCGTGGAGGAAGCCTTGGACATCTTCCTCGAGAGCAAGCAACACTTTGCGTTGGTCACCAACGAATTTGGAGGCACTGAAGGAGCGGTCACCCTTGAAGACGTCTTTGAGACGCTCATTGGCGAAGAGATCGTCGACGAATTGGACGAAGTAGAAGACATGCGCGAGTACGCGCGTGAACAAGCGGCCCTCAGCAGCGAGGAATGAAGTCAGCCGCTCTGAGCCAGCGCATGAGGGCTTTGTCCCTTTCTTCGTGGCTTGATGTCCCGCTATGACGTAGCGTGTTTGACCTCCACACGTCAATGAGGTCTGACGGAGTGGCCTCAATCAACACGTCCAGATGTTCTTTGCCCAAACGAAGGTCAGGATCCGCTTGCATCACAAACACTGGAACATGCGGTACGCCCCACCGTGGAACGTCCACGTCCTCCAAGTTGGAAATCTTCAGATTTCGGTGCATGATGTTCCAGCGTTTGATTAATCTCCGGAGGATGCTTTTCTTGAGGACTGGAATCTTCTCCAGTGCGTCAAGGAGAATTGGGCTGTAGCAGGTCATTGGCGACTCAAGAAGCAATGCCCGAACGTTGTCTCTGTGGCGCCCCTTGGTCGACCCTAAGGCCACGTATGCACCCAGTGAATGACCATGCAGAACAACTTGGTCATTGGTCTGAATGCTTAGCGTGCCTTGCTTGAGTTCGTCCAAGAGATGTTCCAAGCATTCGACGACACACTGTGCGGTAAAGTCTCCGTCGTACGTGGACGTGCCATGCGCCACCATTTCGAGCAACACCACGTGAAATCCGTGATCGGTGAGCACCTCGGTCCGGTTGCGAGCGTGGGCCACGCCGGAGGTCCACCCATGAATGGCCACCACCACTGGAGCAGGGCCTGATCGGAGGTTCATGTGGACTCGATACGGCCCATGTGGTCCGTCAAGAAGCACCGAGGGCCATGCATCATCAACGAGGGGAACCGTGGACCTTGGGGGCCCCTGCAAGATGCGTTGAATGACGCGCTCAGTGAGCATGCGTCAATCATCGGATTCCGAGTCTTCATCAGAGGAATCGTCCTGACCATCGGCTTCTTGGGCTGCAGCAGCAGCGGCCTCAGCGGCTTCGGCCGCTTTCTTGGCGGCCTTTTGTGCGGCCTTTTCTTCACGCGCAACCTGTCGCTGAGCAAAACGGTCGCCCCAGTCGCCCATGCTGTCCAGACGCGCACTCCATCCTGCACCGGCTTCTGAGACGGTGGGGCTGTGTTTCACGAGGTATGCTGCAAAAGCCCTGTCGAACATGCCCTGGCCCAAGTCACTGGACCGCCTGAATTGGCGATCGATGATCAGCAAGGAACACATGAGGACGCCGACGCCGAACCAGATGATGCCATTTGTATCTCCATTGTTGCCCAATTCGCTCATGTTGAACATGATGAGTGAACCGCCGACAAGGAACGAGAAACCGACCATGCTGTTGAGGACCGCGTGGATTTTCATGGGAGGATTTCCGCTCGCATTGATGAATTTCGTCCGAGAGACAAACTGTCCAACGTTTCGCCCAAAGCGGATGGGGATCACGAAAACGTTCAACGAATAAAGGGCCATTGCGCCCAGGATGGCAGAGGAATTTGCCACGGTTGAATTGACGAAGACGACCACGAAGGCAGCGGCGATAAGGAGGCCGTAATTGACGATGAAGTTCGACAGGGAGCCAATGAAACGCGCCGTCCCGGGGGCAATATCAAATTCGCTTGGAAGGCCCTTGGGACGTGCTTTGGGCTTCTTGGCTTTCTTGGCTTTCTTG
>DUHU01000219.1:5923-6484 GCA_013330765.1 Candidatus Poseidoniaceae archaeon
TGGCTTTCTTGGCTTTCTTGGCTTGCTTGGCCTGCACGGGCTGTGCTGCCACGGCTGCAACAGGGACGGCCGTACCAGGGACGGTCGCAGGTGTTGCAACAGGAACTGCGACTGGTACAGCCGCAGCGGGGGTGTTCGTTGTGGTCGAGTTGGCCTTGTCAAGCAGTCCCATGTTGATCACCTTCAGCTGTACATTGCGCCGATGCGGCTGTAGAGAGCGAAATCCGAACTGGCCAAGAAAGCATTGATGGCTGTGTCCGGCATGTCACCAAGCAAAGTGTCGACCATGGCGAAAAACATCGCTCGGTCTTCTGTCGAAGCAGCTGCTGTGTTTTGGGCCACCCGCTGGTACAAGGAAAATTCTGGGCTGGCAAGGAAGGCATTGACCGATGCTTCGGGCAAATCCGTGCCGAGGAGGTTGTCAACCAGGTTGACGAAACTTTGGAATTCGTCTCCGGCTTCATGTGCCACAGCGGCCGGTGCAACCGGTGTGGCCAACGGCACGGCTGCTGGCGCCACACCACGAAGGGATCGACGTTCTTCCATCAGCGCTCGAAGTTC
>DUHU01000018.1 GCA_013330765.1 Candidatus Poseidoniaceae archaeon
GTGTCCACTGATGGTGGCGTTCGAGACTCCCGCGGCCTTCGCAATGTCGCTCAAGGCACAGCCTCGGGGGATGTCGAAGTAACCCATCGACCATGCCAGCCGGGCCGCTTCGACTTGTTGTGGCGTCAATCCCGCGTCCCCGTCATGGTCGGCATCGCCCGAACGCACCACGGCCACCGTGCATCGCTCGTTCCAGAGGCGAAACGCCGCCACCAAGGCTTGGCATCCATCGCTGGAACCGCGAACAATGATCTCTGCACCCTTTCGGCCGATTTGGGTCCCCGGGCTGATGATGGCGTCTTCGATCTCCAAGGGAACGGTGACCAGCGGGTGCGTGAAACGGACGATGGCATACAGGGCTTCGCCGTCACGAGTGGCCTCTTTTCGAACAACCTCGTCGATGGACAACCAGTCGATGTCGTCGATGTCGGAGATGGACGCACCCGCAGCAAGCCGGAGCCGTACCATGACCGTCACGGAATCGTTGGCGTCGGAACGCCCCAAGGTGTTGAGGAGTTCAAACGCCTCAATGCGTTGCAATTGTTGGGCGAATTCAGTGCCACGCAGGACGTCCGCTCCGTAGCGAAGCCGGATTTCCCTCATGCTGATGCCTCCACGTTCACGAACTCAACCTGACCATGTGCGAGGATGAAATCCCTGCCAAGGTCATCAAAACTGTCGAGCAGCACGGCGTCGAAACGAATGCGCTCAACCTCAGCGTCGCCCTCGAGATCGGTCTTGATGCCTTGGAGTGTGCCGGGCGCTGCACCGCAGGACACGCAAGCACCGGTCAGGTCCAACACGAGATCGAGTCCGGAAGGGGTGGCGTCGACCTGCGTGGCTTTGATGCCCCCTCCGTGGCCGTCAAGTGCGGCCCGAACGGAGCCGAGGCGTGCCAACAACGCAGGCACGAGATGCGGCGTGTCCACCGCCTCGGCGAGAGGGAGGTTTCGGAGGCGATCCTCCTCCTCGGGATCCAGCGTGGCCTCCAACCGCTCAGCGGCCTCTTTTTCGATGGAGGCCTTCGCTTGGGCAGCGTACATCGCCACCAAGTCATCCGCGTCCATAATGGGCGCAGGTTCCTATCACCTTTGAAGGCGCGGACGAAGTGGGTCTGATGAAACCATCCGCTTCATAAGACCGGGCTTAGACCATGACACATGGCCGGCGGACTGCTCGATGTCCAAGGCCTCCACGCCACCGTGGAGGAGACGGAGATCCTCCGTGGCGTCGACTTGTCCATCAAATCCGGTGAAGTTCACGCCATCATGGGCCTGAACGGTGCAGGGAAGTCCACGCTGGCCTCGGTCATCATGGGACACCCTGCCTACAACGTCACCGCCGGGAGCATGCAATACGACGGTCAAGACCTGGCGGACCTCGAGGTCCACGAGCGTGCACGTGCCGGCCTCTTCATGTCCTTCCAGTACCCGTCGTCCATCCCCGGCGTGCAGGTCGGCACCTTCCTTCGCAAATCCGTCGCGGCCGTTCGCGGTGAAGCACCCAAGGCCAGGGAATTCCGAAAAGAACTCCAGGCCGCGATGAGCGTCCTGAACATGGACCGCTCGTTCCTTGGCCGACACGTCAACGACGGCTTCAGCGGCGGCGAGAAAAAGCGCCTGGAAATCCTCCAAATGTTGCTCCTCCAACCCCGGATGGCCCTGCTCGACGAAACGGATTCAGGGCTTGACATCGATGCACTGAAGGCCGTGGCGCAGGGCATCAACAGCCTCTCTGAGGAGAGCGGTGTGCTTCTGATCACGCACTACAACCGCTTGCTTGAACTGGTGGTTCCCGACGTGGTCCACGTGATGATCGACGGACGCATCGTGCAAAGCGGCGGTCCGGAACTTGCCCAACGCCTCGAAGCGGAAGGCTACGAATGGCTGATGCCGACCGCATGAGGTGAGAGGATGAGTGACGAAGCAAGGGACGCTGTCGGCGAGTACCGCTACGGGTTTCATGACCCAGAAATCTCCACGATTCGTTTCGACAAAGGTCTCAGCGAGCAAGTCGTCAGGGACATCTCTGCCCTCAAAGACGAGCCGGAATGGATGACTGACCTTCGCGTGAAGGCCTATCATCACTTCATGGATCGACCGATGCCCGATTGGGGCAATGAGGCCTTGTTGAACAGCATCGACTTCGATGCAGTGACCTATTTCCTTCGCTCCTCGAAAGGCACCGAGCGCGATTGGGACGACGTTCCAGAAGACATCAAGCGCACCTTCGACCGGTTGGGCATCCCGGACGCCGAACAGAAGTGGCTCGGTGGCGTGACGGCACAGTACGAATCCGAAGCGGTCTACCACAGCATCCGTGAGGACCTCGAAGAACAAGGCGTCCTCTTCTTTGACATGGACTCCGGCCTTCGGACCCACCCCGAATTGGTGAAGCGCTTTTTCAACACCGTCGTGCCCTACACGGACAACAAATTCAGCGCCCTCAACACCGCGGTTTGGTCCGGTGGCTCGTTCATTTACGTCCCCAAGGGCGTTCACGTCGAGATGCCCGTTCAGGCTTACTTCCGCATCAACGCCAAGAACATGGGCCAATTCGAACGGACCCTGATCATCGCCGACGAAGGGTCGTCCATCCATTACGTCGAAGGCTGCACCGCTCCGACCTACTCCACCGACTCCTTGCACTCCGCCGTGGTGGAACTCGTGGCCATGGAGGGAGCCAAAATCCGGTATTCCACCATCCAGAACTGGTCGTCAAACGTCTACAACCTCGTCACCAAGCGCGGCATCGCGCACGCCAACGCAACGGTCGAATGGATCGACGGGAACATTGGCTCAAAATTGACGATGAAGTATCCCGCGGTCCTGCTCAAGGGCGAAGGCGCTCACGCGGAGATCATCTCCGTGGCCTACGCAGGTGAAGGGCAGCACCAAGATGCGGGGTCCAAGGTTCACCACCTCGCCCCCAACACCACGTCAAACATCCTCTCGAAATCCATCTCAAAGAACGGCGGTCGCTCCACCTACCGTGGCATGCTGCAGGTGCGCCCGAAGG
This sequence comes from Candidatus Poseidoniaceae archaeon, assembly GCA_013330765.1. Lineage (GTDB taxonomy): Archaea > Thermoplasmatota > Poseidoniia > Poseidoniales > Poseidoniaceae > MGIIa-L3 > MGIIa-L3 sp12206u. The sequence continues at coordinate 3,019 of DUHU01000018.1, forward strand.
CCGAGGGATGCCGCTCGAAGGTCGTCTGCGACGCGTTGATGCTCGATGCGGACAGCCGAAGCGACACCTACCCCACCATGGAAGTGGGCAACGCCTCCGCTGATTTGGAACACGAAGCCTCGGTGTCGAAAATCGCCGGCGACCAGTTGTTCTACCTCATGAGCCGCGGCCACTCCGAAGCCGAAGCGATGGGACTCATCGTCAACGGATTCTTTGATCCCTTCACCCGCGAACTCCCGATGGAGTACGCCTCTGAACTGAACAAGCTCCTTGAAATCGAGATGGAGGGAGCCATCGGATGACCACCGCGATGGAGGACCCCTCCAACGCGGTCCATCTTTGGCGCTCCACTCCGTGGGCATGGATGCGCCCTGACGAGACGGAAAGCACCGCCATTCGAATGGTGCTTCACGACGTTGAAGGGGCCGCCTCCGCCGCACTCAGCCACGCCTCTGCCGACCTTTTCCCTGTGGTGGTGGACGGACCGGAAACCACCCTCCCTGACGTCGACGACATCGCCCGGCACACCTTGGCGAAACTCGACCTCCAGCCGATGCGTCTGGACCTTAACGGGGCTCATGACAGCACCGTGAACCTCGACCTTCGTGCGGCAGGACATGTGGCAGTTGGTCGTCTGCACATCGCTTGCAAAGGTCATGCCGTGGTTCACGTTCACCTCTCGGGCGACGCCGGTTGGTGCGGCATTCACTTCACCGGCCAGGTGGCCAACGGAAGCACCCTCAGCGTCGTCATCACCGATGAGTTGCATCACGAATCACGCGTGGTCCGCTGCGACGATTGGCGGGTCGGCCGTGACGCCACGTTCGAGACCGGCACCTTGTCGGTGGGCGGTTTCCGCCGCAAATCGGACCTCCGTCACCACCTCGACGCCACGGGCGGAAGCGTGCGAATCGGTTTGGGCGTTCACGGGCAAGAAAGCAGGCACGACGATCATCACATCGAAATTCATCACCACGCCGGACACACGAACTCGTCCCTGGTGGCCAACGTCGCTTGCGGCGGGCGCAGCCGAAGCGTGGGCACCGGCCGCCTGGTCATCGATGCTGGGGCCGACGGCACCGACGCAGGCCAAGTTTTCCGAAACCTGTTGCTGAGCCAAGGCGCTCGAGCCGACGCGATTCCCGAACTCGAAGTGCTGGCCGACGACGTCTCGGCCGCACACGGTGCGGCCAGTGCCAGCATCGACGAAGGCCAACTCCACTACCTGATGAGTCGAGGGCTCGACAACGACGAGGCCGCAGGCATGATCGTCGAGGGTTTCCTTGCGGACGCCTTCCGACCCCTTGCCGCAGCGGACGCACGCCGTGCGCTTCGGGACCGACTCACAGTGCACCTCGATTGTGCACGAATCACCTGAGGTCATCGTATGGTCAGCGCTTCCGATTTCCCCATCCTCTCACGGACGGTGAACGGCAAGCGCCTCGTGTACCTCGACAACGCGGCCACGACCCAGAAGCCTCAGGTGGTCATCGACGCGATGAACCGCTACTACACGAACAGCAACGCCAACGTCCACCGCGCGGTCCACACCCTGGCCGGAGAGGCCACGGACGGCTACGAGGCTTGCCGGACGAGCCTGAAGTCGTGGTTCAACGCCGACCGGCTGGTGTTGACCAGCGGCACCACGGAAGCGATCAACCTCGTGGCGCACGGCTGGGGCCGTGCGAATCTGAAGCAGGGTGATGCCATCGTGCTCACGGAGATGGAACATCACAGCGACATCGTCCCATGGCAGATGCTCTCCAAGGAGCGAGGTGTCGAACTCCGTTACGTCCCCGTGCTTGAGGACATGACCTTGGACATGGAGGCCTTCGAAGCCTCCCTCCCCGGGGCGAAACTCGTCTGCGTGGTCCACACGTCCAACGTGTTGGGCGTCCGGAATCCCGTTGAACGCATCATCGAACAGGCCCATGCCTCAGGAGCGAGGGTGCTGCTCGACGCGGCCCAAGGCGCACCGCACACGCGGATTGACGTGACGGACATGGACGTGGATTTCCTCGCCGTCTCCGCCCACAAAATGCTCGGACCCACCGGCATCGGATGCCTGACGGTGAAGGAGGACGCCTTCGCAGAAATGGCCCCCTTCATGGGCGGCGGGGACATGATTGACCAAGTCACGGTCGAAGGCTCGACCTACCAAGAGAACGAGCACAAGTTCGAAGCCGGAACTCCTCGCATCGCCGAAGCCATTGGATGGAAAGCCGCCATGGATTACCTCGAGCAGGTCGACCTTGAGGTCGAGCATCATCGGCTGCTCAACATCGCACGCTGGACCGCCGAGGCCCTCAGGGGGCTTGGCTGCACGGTCTACGGCCGTCATGACGACCTTGACTCGGCCGTGGTGTCCTTCCTCCACCCGAGCCTGCACGCTGAAGACATGGCCCACCTGCTCGATGCCCAAGGCTTCGCCGTACGAACGGGCCATCACTGTGCGCAACCCTTGCTCCATCGTTTGGGCATCTCCAGCACCGTGCGTGCCTCGTTCTACCTCTACAACACGATGGAAGAAGCCGAGGGTTTGGTCGAAGCCTTGGGTCACGTGCTGGAACGGTTCGGAGGGTCGGCATGATCTCCGAGGCCTTGCAAGAGGTCATCGAGGAACTCGCGGACATCGAAGACCGGATGGAGCGCTTCGAATTCATTTTTGATTTGGCCGAAGAGGTCCTCGACCTCCCAGTGGAGGCTTGGACCGACGAAAACCGCGTCAAGGGATGCCAGTCCCAGGCTCACCTCGAAATTCGACTGGACAACGGTGTCGTCCATCTTCGCGGTGGTGCCGATGCACGCCTCGTGCAGGGCCTGATGGGCCTCCTCGCTTTGGGCATGCACGGCCAACCGCTGGACGTCGCCCAAGCCATGACGGTGGACCACATCAAGGAGGCCGGGGTGTTGAACTCCCTCACCCCCAGCCGGTCGAACGGTGTTCGCACCATGTTCGACATGATCACAAGCGTATTGGAGGCGATGAACCATGGTGAATGAAGAACAAGTCCTGGAAGCCTTGCAGAGCGTTGAGGACCCGGAACTGGAAATTTCCATCGTCGAACTCGGCCTTGTCTATGCCGTTCGCATCGAAGCCAAGGACGAGGGACCGCATGCGGAAATCGACATGACCCTGACCAGCCCGGGATGTCCGGCCGCACCGGAAATCATGGCCGCGACCCACCGTGCAGCCCTCAACAGTGGATTGACCTCCGTCCACGTCAACCTCGTCTGGTCTCCGCGTTGGGACCCCAGTGTCCATGCAAGCGAGGACGCACGCATGGACATGGGCATCTGGGAT
>DUHU01000083.1 GCA_013330765.1 Candidatus Poseidoniaceae archaeon
GGCTTGAGGCGGGTCGCGCGTATTGGGTACGCATCATGGTCGAAGACGGCGACCAAACCTTGTTCGCCGACCTAAATTTCACCACTTCGAACGTGAGTGACGTGACGCCTCCAGAAATCCTCAACTTGGCCGTGGATATCGTCCCAATGCCTTCCGGGACCATGCAACTCAAGATCACCTGGTACACCGATGAAGCCACCACGGAAACCGTGGATCTGTTGGGTGGTGTGCTCCAAGGTGACGCTGTTGCATTGAAGAAAAACCACGAGATGGTGTTCATCCCCGACCCGCCCTTGGCCGCCGGCACCTATGACGTGACGGTGACGGGGGTGGACGCTTCGGGCAACAGCAACGCGTCCACGGCGTCTTTCGTCATCGACGACGATGATGTGGTGGACGTTCCTGACGACTTGGATGGGGACGAAACATCGGACGCATCGTGTGATGATGGTGTGGGTGAGGATTGCCCTGGCGCGTCCACCGGCCCTTCGAACGACGTGTTGCTTGGCCTCGCCCTGCTCGTGGTGTTGCTCGTGGTGGGGGCATTGGTCCGCACCCGACGTGCCGAGCAAGGCATGCTGATGGACGACGGCGCGGTCTTTGACGACGTTTTTGATGACGTATGACGGTGATGCTGATCATCGCAAGAAGCCGATGTACACCACGGCCGTGAGGACCACGACGGTTTGAATCAGGTACCACAGCCACTTGCGCCAACCCGGCGCCATGCGGTCCGCCGTATGGACCACCGCTTCAACCAGAATGTTCTCTTCTCCTGAAACCACGATCACACACCTCCTTGGGGTGGGAAATCGGTGCCTGATTGAACCATCATCATCGGGGCTGGTGGGGTCCGGCCAAGACCACCGACCCAGAACATGATGGCGGCAAGCGCGGCATGGAACATGGGCAACCAGATCATGTCCGGTCGACCTCCCGCAATCAGCACCCAATACGCAGTCAGGACGGTCATCAGGCCTGGCAGGCCTGCGAAAATTCGCAACACGGGCCGCGTTGTTGCACTGATGGCGAAGAGGAAGAGCAGGAAGCTGATGGGAACGGTCACGAAGGAAAAGAACATGGCAGCCAGCAATGCGGCGCCTTCGTCGTTCCCTTCTGCAAGCAGGGCTTGGGCAGGCACAGCCACCATCGCAATACCAAGCAGCGGGACGAGGATACGACGGCCCGCAGTGCGCATGGTAATCACCCCGGGCATGCGGGTTTGAATTCGACGGAACCTGAAAACAGCCCTTCTAATACCTCTCATCATATTTTGTGCTTATGAAGAACGAATTGATGGACACCAACGGGGCTCTGCCTGTGGCAAGCTTGCTGGGCATGTTTTTGGGTGGATTTGGCGTTGTGGTATTTTTCATTGGTCAATCATTGGCTGTGCTAATACCGCTGCTGTTTGCACCTGCAGTTTGTGGCATCCTGTGCACAATTTTGTACAAAACACATACCGATACCACGAACAAACAGGAACACACGGCACCAAACCCTGTGAGACTGGACGTAATCTGATGCAAACGAGTTGAATCACTCTTCTTCTGAATCCAAATCAAGGCTTGAGTTGTAAGCCGATTCGATGGCCTGGACCGCTTTCGCGTCGAGGGAGTGAGAGGTGGCGAGCATGTCCAGAAGGCGCCGTTCTTCGGGCGTGATGATGCGGTCTTCCATCGCGGCGATGTAGGCGTTCAGGTAGGCCGTCTCTTGCTCGCTGTACCCTGAGGGGATGAGTTGGGATGATACCCCGTCGATCAGCCCCAACACCGGCTTGCGCACCACAAGAACAGCGACACCGATGACCAGTCCGCCGTACACGCCGGGAAGGTTGAGGGCGCTTTCCATCAATTCACACCCGAGGATGAACATCACCACGCCGCTGCTTGTGAACACCGCCGTTCGGAAGGTCTTCCTGAGGTTTTCATCGATGCCGTACACGGTGTCCTTGAGTGAGGCGTGAACGAACATCATGGCCTCGAATGCAATGGCCAGGGGGGTGAAGAGAAGGGTGAAGGTCCAGAGGAAGTACATCATGCGATCTTGTGAAGTCGTGTCCGAGCCAAACTGCCAGATGCTGTTCTGTGCGAAGTCAACAAATTCCCCTCCGTTGAGCAAGGGGAACACGATCAGGAGTGTTGCGAAATAGGTCATTTGCCCGATCACTTTCCCGAGGAAACCGATGTACAACGATCGGGAGGTCAAAACGCCCTTCCTGTCGATGTTTTCTTTTCGCTTTCCTTGGCGCATCGATGAGCGAAGAAGGAACAGAGCGATGACCGAAATCAAAGGTGACATCAGCGCAATGGCCCAGAGGCCCGCAGGTTCGTCCACCACGTGGAAATCATAGGCCCGTGAACATGGGCCAAGGGCCTCGGCCCGCTCAAGCATGGCCGGGGTGATTTCACCCCACCAACTCTGAATGGTGGGGTGGGCGCCCGCCTCCACGGCGGCCTGCGTGCAGACCATCCATGCACTGTTTTGGAAGCGGAAGCCATCAAGCGGGCTGATCATCAGCCACGCAACCAATCCGATGAGCGGTGCAAGGTACCACGCATGCTGCTGAAGTTTCGGGTTGTAGAGGAAGGAAAGAAACTCAATTCGGTAATAGATTGGGAAAGAAAGGTAGAGCAGCCAGGAGATGACGTGGGCGCCAAAGAACAGGTTGATTTTCGCCGGCCACAAAAAGTCCCACAGGCCTTGCCACGTCGAACCGTACAGGAAGACGTCCGCTACAATCCACGAGGCCTTCAGCCCTTCACAGATCAACAGCAGCGCCATGAAACGATTCTCGGTTTTCCCCGGATTCGCACGGAACACCAAGTAACTCAGACCGATCATCCAAAGCAAAACAACGATGGAGAAAACAGAAATGAGCGTTGAAAATCCAAACAGAGCGTCGGCCGAGAGACGTCGAGCGTAGTACTCGCCTATGCTGGTCATGCTCACAACATGGCCTGTGGGAATTTAATGGAACCGTCGATTTTCCAAATAGACGGGGGGCATTGATGTGCCATCCGGGTTGAACCGGGTTTCGTCTTTCCTGACCATGGTCATGGTTGGTTGGGTTTCACTGGGGGAGAGGATGAAGGGATGAGTGCAACACATCGGGCCATGGCGAACATCTTGGTCCTCGGTGCTGGCCTTGTGGGCGGTTGGGTGGCAGACGTGCTGGCGGCCGACGGACATGACGTCACGGCCGTGGATGAAAATCCGAAAGTTTTGGCTGCACGTCATCCGAGCGTCCGGGGGTTACAGGAGTCCGTGGACCGTTCGATCGCTGAACGTCATCGTCCTGACGTGGTGGTCAATGCCCTCCCGGGTCGCATCGGACATCGCGTGCGTCGGAATCTCTTGGAAGACGGTCATGCTGTTGCGGATTTGGCGTTCACCGCGGAAGACCCGGGGCAGTTGAACGAGGTCGCCGGTGAGCATGGCGGGCGACTGGTGTGGGACATCGGGGTCGCTCCGGGGCTTTCCAACTTGCTTTTGGCCGAAGGCGTCCGCCGCCATGGGACGTTGAAGCACGGACGCGTTCGTGTCGGCGGGAACCCCGTTGACCAGGATGGAGGTTGGAGTTACATGGCGCCGTTTTCTCCTTACGACGTGATCGAAGAATACACCCGTCCAGCAAGGATTGTCCGTGGGGGTGAGGTGATCACCGTCCCTGCACTCTCGGAACGCGTCCGCTTCGACGTGCAGGGGCGAGGGGAAATGGAGGCGTTCCTGACCGACGGTCTGCGCTCGGTGCTTGACACGATACCTGCGCATGAGTTGACCGAGGCCACGGTGCGTTGGCCCGGTCACATCGATCGTTTTCTCCAAGGCGGAGGCGCCCATGACGAAGATTCGCTCGTCCAAGCATGGGCGTGGGACCCGAGTCGGCCCGAATTCACCTGGATGGAGGTGGTGGTGGAAGGAGTTGGAAAGAGCCGTTGGGTCTTGGACGACCAAGGAGGAGGTGGTGGATCCTCAATGGCGCGCACGACCGGTGCCATCACCTGTGCCGTGGTTGAACACATGTTGGCGGGCTTGGTTCCACCTGGCGTCCACGCGCCGGAAGACGTCGGGGGTGGTTTGCTCGAGCGCTGCCTTGCGACCTACGCGAAGCACGGCATCGTTTTGCGCGAGGTTTGATGGGAGGGCGCCTTCTCTTTCCCTGCAATGTCCTCCGTGCGACGGGCCATGGCCGAGATGGGTTTGGCCGGGTGTTGCGCGTGGTGCGACGCGCCGGACACACCAGGCAGCAGCCGCTGCCGTTCCTGCATTGCAGCACACAAAACCGTCCGAGACCGGCTTGCGAGTGGTGCGGACCGCCCCATCGATCAGGCCGCACGACGGTTGCTGAGTTTGATGGCTGAGCCTGAACGTCACGACCATGATCCTGTGCATGGGCCCTTCCTGCGTGAGCAAATGCGCCGGTTGGGTGTGTCTGCACGAAACAAGGCATCCACGCAAGCCGACGTGGAGGCGGCCTTTGCCGCCAGTCGAGCACGGGAGAAGGGGGGTGTGATTGCCTCAGCAGGCAACCGGTTGGGCGACACGCCGGAAGCCGTTGCTGCAAGGAAGCTTGGGGAAGAAGTGTTTGATCCAGAACAAATCAACGCCGACGCCAGGAGAACCGTGCCCAGCCGGCCCATTGCGGCCGTAGATCGTTCTGACAGGTTGGGGGAAGATCCTGCCCTTGAAGCGCGGATTGCTGCCGAACGAAAGGCTGCGGAAGAGCCCGTGGGGCGTTTGAAGACGGTCGTTGAGAAGGCTCACATTGAGGGATCCATCAAACGGCGGGAGGCGTTGGGTGGATTGCTCGATGAAGTGGGCTCGCTTCTGGAAGAATTAGATGAACATCGAGAAGAAGTCGATTGATTGATAATTGCTTTATTCTCCTTCTGAGGGGCAATTGTCGATTTCTTTGGTGGGAGATGTCTTGGATCAGAGTGGATTTCCGTCCAAGGTGTAGGCGAACCGTTTGGTGCCTTTTCCTTTGCTTTTCACATGGACTTCGCCCAATGGGCCAAGTTCACCCAAGGAACGTACATGCGTGCCGGCACACGGACAAACGTCAATCTGCTTTCCAATTCGAATGATGCGCATCGCCTGGACCGACGAGGGGATCATGTCCACATTGGATCGCTCGGCTCCAACCTCGTCGATGAGGGTCTGTCGGTCGGTCACGTCCATGCTGAGTGGTATGTCGTCGGCCACGGCTGCATCAAAAGCGGCCCGAAGCTGGGCGATCTCGTCCTCTGTGAGGGTCGCTGGACGCAGATCGAGACGGGATTTGTGGGCACCAATTTGGTTGCCAACGGTCCTCGCTCCTTCGAACAATTCGTAGGCCAATCCACTCAGAAGGTGTTGAGCTGTGTGCATCCGCATGTGCGCATGACGGCGTTCCCAATCGATCGTTCCTGAGACGCTTTGTCCGATGTCCAAACCATGGTCTGCGGGGAGTTTGTGCATCACAGCGTCACGTCCGCGAACATCCGAGACTTGCAGCGTTCCTGTTGGGCCTTCAATCTCGCCAAGATCGCAAGGCTGTCCTCCTCCTGTTGGATAGAATCGGGTTTTGTCCAACACCACGTCATCACCGTCGACGGCGATCACGTTCGCCGAGAACGTCGTGGCATACGTGTCGTCGAAAGAATCCAGATAAAGCCGGTGCGTGATGCCGGTCATGACTTGGGCAGAGCGT
>DUHU01000096.1 GCA_013330765.1 Candidatus Poseidoniaceae archaeon
GGGAGGGATTTGAACCCTCGAACCCTTCTGGGACCGGAGCTTAAATCCGGCGCTTTTGACCGCTCGGCCACCCCTGTGTTTGCGCCACACGGCCGGTCCCCTTCAGTTCGTCGGCATCTGAGCCGGTGGAACACGCGGAATGGAAAACGGTTTAACACCCCCGCGGGCAGGGCAAGACGGTGGTCTGGATGTTGACGCACGGACAAGCCAATCGAGGACTCGCGCTCTCGATGTTGGTCCTGCTTGTCCTCTCGACGATGGCAGGCCTCGTTCACGTGCCTCCTTCCGGTGCACTCGAAGCCGCCGAGGAGCCGTCGAACAGCCTTGCAGGCCTCGAGAACTACCGTCTCTACTTGGACGCCCAAAACTCCAGCGCTGGCGGCGACGGGCACATCACGACCATCGAACCTTCAGGGAGTCAGGAGGAACTCTCGACCCTCGGCGGCATCGAATTCCGCTCCTCGGAGATGATTTCCGACCTCACCATCTACGGGGAAGGTTCCGGCAGCGACGAGATCCAACTCACCATCCACATGCGCTTCCGTGGGCAGCAAGGCTCGACCGGTGACGTCTCGTTTTCGCTCAAGGCAGGCGACACCCAGATCGGGAGCGAAACCGTCGACCTTGACGACCCATGCAGTTCCACGTTCCAACAGAATTGTGGCTACGCCGTTAACGAGGTCATTTTCGATGTGTCGTCAAACGGCGTGACGATTCCCAACGGCAAGAGCCTGAAACTCGTCATTGACGGGCAAGCGTCGTGCGAAGGCCAAGGCGGGGGAAGCCCCATCGGCGGCGGTGACTGCGACATTGAGATCGCCTTTGGCGACCTTGACTCCTCCGCAAGTTACTCTCGTCTCGAAGTCATGGCCAACGCCCTCTCGGCTTCGTCCGTGAAGGTGCACACCCCGGGCTCGGCTTGGGGCGACCCCGAGTCCTTGACGTGGGCTCCCAACGCCCTCGGCGAGGACCGTGAAATTCAGTTTGACGTGGACGTGCGTGACGCCTTCGGGCGAGCCGACATCCAGTCGGTCAACCTCGTGCTGTCGACGCCAAACGGGGCCTCAGCGGTCTTCGACAAGGAGTTCGACGACGACGACCTCCGGCTCGACAACGAAGGCCTCGTCGGCAACTACACCTGGACCTACGACGCGGGTTCCATGGCGCCAGGCGTCTATCCGCTCGCCCTCGAAATCCGTGACGTTCAGGGGCACACCGTGCTGTACGAGCACGGTGGCGTTGAATTTGTCGAGCACGGCATCAACCTCGGAGTGCCCAGCAACCAACCCACCACCGTGCTGATCGCCCCGGGTCAGACGAGCAACGTTGAGTTCCTTGTGACCCACATCGGCGCTTCTGCCGCGGCCATGGAGGTCCGGTTGGACTTGGCACGTTCGCTGCCCTCTTCATGGTCCGATCCGGTGTGGGATCAGCCTGCGGGATACACCCTGAGCGGCGGCGGGTCTGTCGTTCGTCCCATTCTTTCCATCGAGGTCGGCGAAGACCTGACCAACGCGCCCTCGCGCTTGGAAATCGAAGCACGCGCTTACGCAGAAAACGACGATGGACAACTCGTCGAAGTGGCCATCGTCGACCTGACCCTCGACTTCGACGAGGTCGGCGTCTACGCTGAGCCCCGAGTGTCGGTGTTCGAGGACGTCGAACATCAGCGTCAGATCGCCGACTCCACTCGGCCGGATCTCTACGACGAAACCCTCTCGCACTACGTGGACATGTCCGACGCCCAGGAAGGCGTGGACTTCTACATCGACGTGTTCAACGCCGGCTTCGACACGGACGCGTTCAAACTCCGCGTGACCGAACTTCCAGAGTCCTGGCTCTACCGCTTCTACGACAACGACACCGGGCAGCAACTTGTGGAAGAGGGCATCAACAGCTTGTCGCCTTCCATCGGCTCCTTCCAACAATTGACCTTGCGGATGACCGTCTTCCCGCCCGACGAACGTGAAGCCCAGGACATTGGTCTCGTTCGCGTGCTTGTGGTGAGCGGCAACGACGCAGACCTCCGCACCGAGGTGGCGTTCACCGTGCACCGCACCTTTGGCGTGCTGGCCGAGGTCATCTCCGACAGCGACGCCAAAGCGCTCGGCTCGGTCGGGCCCATCGCTCCTGGCGCGGATGCTTGGTTCCGCTTCCGCATCACCGATGCAGGTGATGAAGACGTGGAGACCACATGGCGGATCGTCCCCCCCAACCTCCTCCCTCGCAACGACGGCATCTACACGAGTTGGGATTACACCATCACCGACGATTCTGGCGATGCCGCTCCCGTGGTCCGCCTAAGCGGTGATGAGTACGCAGATTTGCGCCTTGACGTTGGCCTGCGCGACCAAATTGAAGCGGGCAACCACACCCTCTACGTGGGCATCATCGAAGATGGCGTGGACGACGATGAGGCGCGGTACTTCGACATGCCCGTGACCGTGGTGGTCAAGGAAGACGTCGTCGCGGGACGCCTGTTGATCACGCTTGAAAGCCAACTCACACCCTTCGGGCCAGGAGAAAGCAAGGAACTTGGATTCCGCGTGGACAACCAGAACAACATCCCGCTGACCGTGCTTGTGTCCTTGGACGAACCCAGCGGATGGGAGAACGGCGCCGTCAGCGTGAACTCCTTCCAGCAAGCGGGAAGCACACTCTTGGTGACCGTGGACGCGTACAGCAACGAGAAATTCACCGTTGATTTGACCGCCCCAACCACGGTCAAGAACAACGATCGTGCAGAATTGACCATCATCGTCGAACCCTACGACGACGAGGTCCCCTACGGCATTGATTTCAAGCAGCAGACCAAGTTTGAGTTCGCGACCACCTGCACCGAAGTTGCGTGCCTGGCGAACGAACTTCGTGATCCTGAACCCAGCACGATTGGCCTCATTGGCATGCTCGTGGCCATCGTCCTCTACGGGACCTACC
>DUHU01000123.1:0-5372 GCA_013330765.1 Candidatus Poseidoniaceae archaeon
CAAAACCGAGGCCGGGTTCATCGCGACCATGCGTGAACTCGTCTCTGAACACGAGACTTGGGTGGCCAGCAGGACCGAAAAAGCAGGGGATCATCTTGCGATGAACGAAGCTCGTGACGAAGCCCGAAGCATGCTTGATGCGGCCCAAAAGGCACACGACGCGATGCTTCTCGTCGTAAACGATCACCAGGAACACCATCGCGCCTTTGTCGAGCAGGACGAAGGACTCCGTCGAGCGGACTCCCGTACGCGACGATTGGCGGTGGCTTTGAGCGAGTCTGAACAGGCCATTTCTTACTGGACCGCTGTGGTGGCCGCGGAATTGGACGCAGACCATCCACTTCTCCGTGCCATGGTCAAGGTCGCGGAAGGTGGAGCATCCAGTTTCGTGTCGACCAAGCCAAAGGAGGAAGAAGAATGACGGCCGGGTGGTCGAAGGACCAGCGGAGTCGCTGGCCCCGAATCATCGGTGCCCTTGACGGCTCCCTCGACGCCCCTGCACTCGACGCCTTGACCGAAGCACGCCTCGCCGATCTGGGTCGAAATCTTGTGGACCTTGAACGCGAGGTGTCACCTTCGGACGTGGAACGCAAACAAAGACGAGGCATCGTGAAGCACCTCAAGCGCGTCCTCGAGCGCCAAGTGCGTGGGTCCACGCTGCATCCGTTTGGATCTGCTGAAACTGGGCTGGTGCTCCGCCGAGGCGACGTGGACCTGTGCCTCATCGTGAAGGACCTGAGGAAGCCAAAGGGCGTGCTTCGCCATCTTGCCAACGTGCTGGAAAGCGAGGATTACAGGGACATCCAAACCATTGGTCGAGCAAAGGTCCCGATCGTGAAGTTCACCGATCCCACCACGGGCATTCCCGTGGATTTGAGCCTCAACAATGCCTTGGCGCTGCGCAACACCGAACTGATCGGGGCCTACGTCGACATGGACCCACGGGTCAAGACCGTCGCGCTTGCGGTCAAACATTGGGCCCTGCAACGAGGCTTGGCCAACGCTTTCCGCGGCACCCTCTCCTCCTATGCATGGACGGTGCTGGTCCTTCGCCACCTCCAGTCCGTCGAGGCCCCGGTTGTCCCGAATTTGCAAGCGGGTGAGCCGCGGCGCATCGAATCCTATGACGGGCGGACCCACGACACCACCGTCCTCCACCCGGAGGGCTTTGAGCCCGGGACGGCGAGCGCGGCGGAACTCTTTGCCAGCTTCTTCCACCGCTGGTTTGTCCAGCATCCTTGGGACGAACGCATCGTCAGCCTCCGTGAAGCCGACGACCCTCGACGTTCGAAGCGCCGCTGGCCTGCGCCAAAGGCCGGTCCGGTCAAAGAACTCCAAGGAGCCGTGGACCGGATGGGGCATCACGTGATGGCCATCGAAGACCCCTTCGATCTGCAGCATGACCTCTCACGTGTCGTTCGAGCAGAGGGATGGGCCGATCTCATGGAGGAAGGCCTGCGCATGTGGGAAGGGCTCGTCGACGGCACCGATCTTTCGGCCTTGCTGGCACCCGTGGACGGCCTCACCCTCGCACCAGACCGGCCGAAAGGTCTCTTTGACGATCTTCAAGGCATGGACAAGGAACGCGTTGCCGCTTTGTTGGCGACGAAGCGTGCAGAACTGAGCGTGGCACAAGAGCGCGTTGACGCCCTTGTGGCTGAACGAGAGGAATCCATCCGCCTCTCAAAGGCCATGCGTGGCGCACTCAAAGACACCGAGGGGATGAGCCAAGACATTCGCGACGTGGCACGCGGACTGCGAACGCGCGCCGCAGAGATGGACGAAGCAAAGGCCCTCCGCGATGCCGAAAACAAGCGCCTTGTGTTGCCCAAAAGCAGGATTGAGGAGGAACTCAAGCGCCTGTACCACACGCTCACCAATGAAGTGGACGTGTTCCGCGTGCCTTCGCTGGAACGGGAGCAGCGTGACTTCAGCCGGTTCTTCGAATTGCAAGCGATGCACCGTGGCAAGGCAGCAAGCGATGCGCATCACCAACGCTACATCGAACTGCTTCAGGTTCAGCGCGAAGAAGTCAAGAAAATTCGCACCTTGGAAAAGGACCGAAAGCAGGCACATGCCGACCTCCTCAAGGAAGAACCTGGCCTGAAAGAAGTCCGGGTCCGCAGTGGAGACGTCGACGAGTACGACCGTAGGGCCAATCGCATCTCCCGGCTTCTGAAAGATCGGCGGAAGGAACGAAAGCGACTCAGCCGTGAAGTCGGCCGTCTCGAAGCCTTCCTCAAAGGTGGACCACAGCGTGGAGGCGCCCCCCGCCGTGGGGCGCAGCGTGGCAACGGCCGGGGAGGTCCACGCCGCCCACGTGTCGATGTCAAAGAAGTCAGGGAGCGGGCTCAAACGGGCGGTACGCTTTCACTGGCCGATCTTGGTGCGCTTCTCGATCAGGGCGGTTTGCCCGGAGCAAAGCAGGATGGAACGCAATCCAAACGGCATCGGCACAAATCCGATCGACAAGCCGCGTCACGACGTCGGAACGATGTGAAGCAGCGTCGTGGCAAGCGAGGTAAGGGACCTCGATCGCCTCGGGAGTGAACCGATGTTCACGTGGTGCACCGCACAGAGTCCTGCAGCATGGAGCGAAGCATGGGCTGAAGCCGCCTGCGAACTCTTCCTGTCGCAAACCGGTGAATCCTACACTCCACGAAGCCTTGCAAGTTTGCCCGTGCCGACGTGGAACGGCAACCTGATGCTGCTCGAACATGGACCGGAAGAAGCGGTGAGCACCGTCGGCCCTCAACGGCTGCGTGGCCTGTTGTGGACCACCCCGTTCAAAGACGTGGAATTGAGGGTCGTTGCCTTTGCCGTCCACGGTCAACTCCAAGGTCAAGGACTTGGAAGCAAGGGCTGGGAAATGGCCATTCAAGCCGGAAAAGACGAGGGCTTGAGCGGCGTTCGGTTGGAAGTCAGGGCCAGCAACACGGGGGCGATTCGGTTCTACGAACGGCGTGGACTCAAAGCGGAGGGACACCTCCATGACTACTACGCCGATGGCGTTGGCCTCCTGATGCGAGGTCCCATGCCCGACGGCCCTCCGTGGGAAGGCTGATGCACCGAAGGAGAGAACGCGTCGCATGGCGCAATCGGTGCTCGAGGGCTTGTGCGCCGCTCGCGAAGAGATCACGGGTGTCGCCTTTCTGGAAGCGAGCGGCTTGTCGCTTGCTTCCGCAGGGCTACGCGCCCTTGAGGCGAGAAATGCAGGCTTGGAAGCGCTCAACATGCTGGAACCGGCCCACAGAATGACCTTGGAAGCCGAGCAAGGCTGGGCGGTGGCTGAGCGCCTTGAGAGCGGTGAATTGCTGCTGGTGCTGACCGATGCTGCCCCGAATTTGGGCGGACTTCTGGCCGATGTGCAGCGCTGCTGCCGCATGTTGTCACGCTGAAGGGTTAAATGCGACGTGCAGGTGGCTCCCACGTCGGGTCCTTGACCTGACGGTGAGCCTGATGAGCGACCTCAAGTCCCTGCTTGAAGAACGACGAACGATGGTGGACACAAAAGCGACCACGTACCGTGAGGCCCGTGACGGTCACAATGAGAAGGCTCGAACCGCCAGGACCGCTCGAGACGAGCTCAGCGGCGAGGTCCGGGAACTCATTACCGAAGTCAAGCAACAACGTGAGGTGCGCGAGCAGCTCAACGAGATTGTGCGCTCCAAGAAGGAGGTTCGCAAAGAAGCGACAGAACGTGTCAGGGCTTCCCGAAGCAAGATCGAGGAATCACGTGGACCTCAACCCCAACAGGAAGAGCAAGGTTTCGGACGCCGCGGACGCCGCGAGCGACCCGTCACCCTTCACAGCCTTCGTCGTGACCTTGACCGACTCGAGCGCGAGTTCGAGCAAGGGCGTCACACGGGCAAGAACGAAAAGAAGGTCATGGAGCGCATGAAGAGCATCCAGAAGCAGATTCGCGACATGAAGGCCGCAGAATCCAGCGACACGGAACTCGGCGCCGCCAGTGCAGAACTGAAGCAGGCCCAAGAAGAGCAAGAAGCGGCGCACCAAGAAGTGGAAGAAGCCGCTGCCGCCGCACAAGCCGCACACGACCTGATGCTCAAATGGCACGCACAGGTGGACGAGACCCGCGCCAAGCAGGAACGGGCACACCGAGAACTCCGTTCCATCAAGCGCGAGGCCGACAGCGCCCACCACCACTACATTGTCTCTCTCCGATGCTTGCACTCCGTGCAGGACATGCTTCGTGCCATGCGCAGTGCCGACAGCGGTGAAGGCCACCGTCCGACGCCGCGCATGGAAGTGTCAGACCTCATGGGCAAACTCATGTCGGGCGAGACGCTCTCGACCGACGAGCTGATGCAACTTCAGCGGTATGATTGAGAACCCCCCCCGGCGAGTTCGGTTGGAGGCCTTGGTATGATTACCCGTGACGACATCGCTGGCATCGTCGAGAACTACGACCGGATGAAGCTCCGCGTTGGCATGACAGCCTCACATTCTGCGCTGGATATTTGTGACGGCGCCATCGAGGAAGGGTTCCCGACCGTGGCCTATTGCAAAGAAGGACGAGAGAAAACGTACGCGAAGTATTTCCAATCTCAACGCAGTTCATCCGGACGCGTTCGGCGTGGTATGGTGGACAAGGCCATCGTCATGCCGTCCTTTGACGGCGTGCTCGACCCAGCCATGCAGCAACGCATGCGGGACCGCAACGTGGTGTACATTCCCAACCGCTCGTTCACCTCCTACTGCGACATCGATGCCATCGAGAACGATTTCCACGTGCCCATGTTCGGCTCGCGCAACATGCTTCGCATGGAAGAGCGCACCGAGGACCAGGATTACTACTGGATCCTCGACAAGGCCGGCTTGCCCTACCCTGAAGCCATCAATGACCCCCAAGACATCGATTGCTTGGTCATCGTCAAGCTGCATCACGCCCAAAAGAAACTTGAGCGCGGATTCTTCACCTGCGCTTCCTATGAGGAATACGTCGAGAAGTCGCAAACCTTGCTCAAGGAAGGCATCATCGATCAAGAGAGCCTCGACGGCGCCCGCATCGAACGGTACGTAATCGGCCCAGTGTTCAACCTCAACTTCTTCCACAGCCCGCTCGCAGACCGGGACGAATCCCTCGAACTCCTCGGTGTGGATTGGCGCTTCGAGTCCTCCCTTGACGGCCACGTGCGCCTTCCTGCTCCTCAACAGATGACCATGCCCGCACACCAACAGATTCCTGAAATGACCGTGGTCGGACACAACACGGCCACCATTCGTGAGTCCCTGCTGGAAACCGCATTCGAACTCGGTGAGAAGTTCATCGACGCCGCCCAGGAGCACTACGACCCTGGCGTCATCGGTCCCTTCTGCCTTCAGACCTGCATTGACAAGGACATGAATTA
>DUHU01000123.1:5671-6053 GCA_013330765.1 Candidatus Poseidoniaceae archaeon
TGCATTGACAAGGACATGAATTACGCCATCTACGACGTTGCACCCCGCCTCGGTGGGGGCACCAACGTGCACGTCAACGTCGGCCACCCCTACGGCAACGCCCTCTGGCGCAAGCCCATGAGCAGCGGCCGTCGCATCGCCATGGAACTCCGCCGTGCAGCCGAGCAAGACCGGTTGCTCGAAGTGCTCACGTGAAGCCTAGGCGAGACTTGCCGGTGTGATCGGATCGGATTCCGATCTGATTCAACGGCCTCAGTATCGGTAGGCTTCCGACTTGTACGGACCCTGCACGTCCACGCCGATGTAATCGGCTTGCTCGGTGGACAAGGGAGTCAACTTGGCACCGATGCGCTCGAGGTGGAGCATGGCGACCTCCTCGTCG
>DUHU01000205.1:0-207 GCA_013330765.1 Candidatus Poseidoniaceae archaeon
GGAACTCGACGTCGACCGACCCAGAAACCTCGCAAAATCTGTCACCGTCGAGTGACCGCCCTCTGAGTGAGGTTGATGAAGCCTCACGTCCACGCATGGGCGGTGAGCCCATGAGCATCGAGCGCATTCCCACCCACGTCGAAGGCCTCGATGAGAACATCCAAGGTGGCATCCCAGAAGGTCACATCGCCATTGTGGCGGGTTCCA
>DUHU01000205.1:555-5902 GCA_013330765.1 Candidatus Poseidoniaceae archaeon
CCTGACCTTTTCCATGCTCTACAACGCCGTGTTGTACGGAGAGACATCGGGCATCTACGTGACCCTCGAGCAAGGAAAGGATTCCTTGCGCTCCCACATGGCCAACATGGGCATGAACGTCGAAGACCCCCGAGTACGCAACAGGATCGCCATCATCGACCTTGCCGACCTTCGTGTTCAACTCGACGAGCAAGGCATGGGCAACCGTGTGGATTGGATGGGCCAACTCATCTCGCAACTCACCAGTTACCGGAACTCCATCGGGTTTGAAATCCTCGTCTTTGACTCACTTGGCGCCTTCTTCACTTTGACCAAAATGGAGAACCCCCGTGACGAAATCTTCCGCCTGTTCGAGGCCGTTCGAAGGCTGGGCTTGACCTCCTTCTTCATCTGTGAAATGACGGGTGACGATCACAAGCAGTTCGGTGAATATGGCGTCGAAGATTACCTCTCCGACACCGTGATGCATCTGGTCATGGACCGCGATGCAGACGACGTCAAACGAAAGCTTGGCATCGTCAAGATGCGCCACACCCACCACTTGCTTGGGTACCAGCCATTTTGGTGGAAAGAGGACGAGCAACGTTTCTCCATCGTGAACCGCCTGTGAGGTGCTCACGTGAACATCGTCCTGGCCTCAGGGTCGGCCCGACGAAAGCACATGCTTGAGGACCTCGGCTTGCATCCAGAAGTTGCTCCTGTCACGGTGAGCGAAGCACGAATTCGAGGCACGGTGGACGCCCAAGTGCTTCACATCGCCAAAGAAAAAGCGCAGGCCGTCGGCGAAGCACATCCCGGAAGCCTCGTCCTTGTCGCTGACACGATGCTGGCCGATCCTGACGACGCAACCCTCGCCTTGGGTCAACCGGAAGACGCGCAAGCGGCCTTGGCCATGCTGCATCGCCTCCGAGGCCGTCGGCATCGTGTGTGGAGTGCATCTGGACTGAGGGTTGGTGGAATGTGGACCTTTGACTTGGCCTCCGCAGTCGTTGAATTCGAACCCTTTAGCGACGACGTGCTGGCCGAACTGGTCCTCAGCGGATCGTGGAAAGGCAAGGCGGGAGCATACGATTTTGCCGGAGCCATGAGGCCTTTCGCGACGCTTGTAGAAGGGGACGAAGCCACGGTGCTCGGCATCCCGTCCTGCGTCCTTGACGCGTTGAAGACCTTAGGATGACGGCATCGGCAGAAGCGCCGTGCCACCCAATTCATGCTTTGCGGTGTCCATGACCACGTCCGCTCCGGGAATCAGGAAGAGACGGTCGTCGGGATCGAGTGACCAAGCGCCCACGCCGGTTGTTTCTCCAAGCCGTCGGAGTTCTGCTCGAAGTGCATCTTGATGTGCGTGCATGTGCGCCATGCCACGAAGATCGACGAACAGGGAATCTCCGTCCTGAACGCAAAGCAGCATCCCGTTCACGGGCAAGCGCGACGACGCGTCCGGTGCAAGGTAACGCACGGCGCGATGAGGGACATGCACAGGCCTTTGCCGCCGATCGCCCAGATCGATGAAACGAGGCGGGGTCGTGCTTTGCGGCACCGGTGAGGGTTGAGGCTCAGGTTCGGGGAGGGCTGCAACGGCGGGAGGCGAAGGAGCAGCCGCGTTGCTCTGCGCTTCGGAAGGGTCGGGGAGGCCAAAGAATTGCCAGAACCCGCCCATGTTCGTCCCTCAGAGGTCAAGCCCGTCGAGAAGGTTCGACAAGTCCGTTGGAGCGGCTGGCTGCGGTGCAGGGGCGGCAGGAGCGTTGGTCTCGAGCCACTTTTCACCGTAGAACGCCCACTGTTCCATCGTCCATCCCGGCGGCAGACCGCTGGCAGGCAACGGTGGACCGGTTTGAGCGGGCGCTGGCGCAGGTGCCGGTGCGGCCGGTTGCGCGGTCATGTCGGGCATTGGTGCCATCGGAGCAGGCGTCGCAGGTGGAAGTGCGGCCGGCTGCGCGGTCATGTCGGGCATCGGAGCAGACATCGCAGCGGGACTGCCGAGAGCAAAGGATGCGGCCACTGGGGCTGCATCCCACACGGAGGCGGACTTGGTTTCGACCATCTCCTCACCTCGACCACGGCGGCCAATCACGAGCATGCTGACCAAACCAAGAATGACGACACCGAGCACGCCGATGATGACCGTGGTCACCATTCCAAACTCTTGCACCGCCCAAGCAATCGGGTTGTTTGCGGGTGCTTCAGCGACCACGAATTGCACGTTCATGGTGTGTGTGGCACCGTCGTCGTCCGTGACGGTCAGGTTCACCGAATAGGAGCCTGGCTCCAAGGCCTCGAGTTGGAGGGTGGGGAGCGTGCTGTCGATTGCACCGGGCAGAGCGTCCGTGTCCCACACATAGGTCATGGTGATCAGGTCGGACGCCGTGTCGAGCGAATCCATGGCGGAGAGGTTGAGCCAATCGCCTTCCATCAATTCGGACAAGTTCGAAGGGGACGTGATGACCGCCGTGGGCCGGAGGTTGACGATCGTCAAGTTCGTGCTGATGCTCGCCGTTGCACCGTCGTCATCCACGACAAAAGCCGTCAAGACGCGTGTGCCTTCCTCCGACCAGATTTGTTCGAGGGTGACCCCTTCCACGTCGCAGTCGTTGGTCGCACCACCGTCGTTGTCGGTGTCAATGCGGTCGTCGAGGTCCCAACACGTGGTCAAGTTGAGCAAGTCGGAAGCCGTGTCGTCCACGGTCACGCTGAGCTTCACGAGTTCGTCTTCGTACACGGCCACGGTCGCATCCAGCCCGCCGATGGTGGGGGCCACGTTGCGAACGACCACGTCCGCTTCGACCGTTCCGGAGGCGATACCGTCGTTGTCGATGGCCTGCACCGTCACCCTGTGGGTCCCTGCAACGGGCCACGAGGCTTCAATCGAGGACACCGGTCCCACGGTGCCTTGTTCGAGCCCGTCCACAAGGTTGGACAGGTCCCAAAGCACGGCAAGAGAGGAGAGGTCGTTTGGCGTGTCGTCGACTTGGACCGAGAGTCCGATCGGTTCGTCCTCGTCGACGACCCAGCCCTCAATCACCGGCACTTCCGTGCCGTTCCGGAACAAGGTCATCGTCCCGAGCGAGGGCGCGATGTTGGTGGCTTCGACGGTGGCGTTCACCACCGTACTCGCTCCGTCGTCGTCGGTCGCGGTCAGGGTCACGACCGTCAATCCTTCATCCGAAGGAGAAAAGGTGCAGCGGAAGGAGTCGCTGCCTTCTTCGCAGACGACACCAGACCACTCGTAAAGCACGTCTTGACCGACCGGTGAGAGGGTGTCGTTGTCGTATGCTTCCACCACGCGAACGGTGGCAGAGGAGCGGGCTTCCACCTGAAGCGGCGCCTCAATGACGACCTCGGGTGGACGGTTCAACACGACCACTTCGCCGGTCGCAACGGCCATGTCGCCCTCTTCGTCGATGACTTCCACGGTCACGCCCCAAGCGCCACCGTCGTTCCACGTCCACTCAAGCAGGCAATCGTCTTCCTCAAGCCCGGTTTCTGTGCCCGTGGAGGTGACCACGGTGAAGACACAAGTGACGTCACCGCCGTCTTCGTCAAAGCTGCCTGAGGCGTTTACGAGGATCGTTTCTCCGGTGGAGCGCCCCTCGTCCCAACTGAGATTGGCCGTAGGCAAGGTCCCCGCATAGAAGGGAATGGACAAGAAATCGTTGGAGGCGTTGCCGTCCGTTGCACCGATGGCAGAGGCATCCGTTCTGACTTCAACTTCCGTGGACTGGCCAATGTCAGCCGATGCCACCTGGAAGGACAGGGTCATGCTGGTCTGACCGTAGGCACCGACAGGGCCAGAGCGCAGAGCCGTCGATGGGTTGGTGCCGTTCCACCATGCCGAGGCAATGGGGTTGGTTCCACCCACGTTGAGGATGCCTCGGTTGGCGATGAGGATCGTCATGTCGATGTCGTCCCCGGCGATGCCGGCCAAAGGATCGCCCGGAGCGAGACGTGAGGTCACGCCGTCGCGGGTGCGGTCCACCACAATCCCGTCCGCGAGGGGCAACAGGTCGACACCCACAATGCTCAGATCAACAATGACCGTGAACACACCGACCACGCCATTCTGGGCGTCGAAAGCCACGATGCCGTCGCTGGAGTGGTCGTCGTTGGACGGCGAGCCGTCGGTGGTGGTGGGTACGCTGTAGGTGCAACAAGCAATGCCGCTCCATCGGCTTTCTTGGGTCGTCGACGGACTCGACGTGCTGTCGAAGTTGACCGAACCGGTCGCTCCGGCGATGGTGTATTCCATGTAGGCCGAATCGTAGCGGTCGAGTTCATCGGAGAAGCACGCTGAATACGCTGCAGGCGTGATGACGTAGTCCACGTCAACGTTCACGGTGCTCGATGGCAAGTAGGCAGGGTATTGCGTGGACAGTTCGAGGGTGCTGCAGCGGAGCCCGGGGTCTGAATCATCGACCACGCCGTAGGAGAACTGCGGATTGTATTCCTTTAGCGTCCAATCGATCTGGAACCCGGCGGATTGCTGGATGCGAATCCATGACGCGCCTCGAACCGCCGGACAATACCATTCGAATCCTGTGGGTGACCCTGTGGTGTTCCATTGGTTGATCTTGTAGGAATCGTCGCATCCGCTGTACTTCAGGGACGAACCATCTCCAAGGATTGCTGCACCCGAATCGGTCACGGCCCACGTGGTGTTCTCTGGGGTTGTGGTGTCGAAATCGCTGGGGTCGAAGTAATCCGAAGAACCGCTGACCGTGGTGGCCTGGGTGTAGGCCTGCGACCAGTTGTCACCGGAACGAACGGGGTGGTCACGGCTTTCCTTCGCCGGCGAGTATTCGGTGTCAAAGGTCAAATCGGCGACGCCGACACGAATGAAATTCAATCCATAGAACTCCACTTTGAGGTCGAAGGACGAGTCGATGGTGGCCATGTCAGAAGCCCGAATCACGTCCACACCGCGGTATTCAATGTCCAGACGCCCGGAGATGCCGTTGAAACTCGCACCCCAGTTTCCTGAGGTGAAATCGCCTTCGATGGTTTGAGTGTAAGCCACGACGTTGGTTCCAGCCGGATCGTTCATCGGTTCAAGACCGATGCTTTCGATTTCCATGGTGGTGTCACCCGACAGGGTGCTGACGCTCGCAGAGACGCCAGAATTCGCGATGAGCGTGGCCACGTCGAAGCCCGTATCGTAGACCCACTCGTCACCGACACGCCAGGTTGGAACCTCATCCACGGCGACAGAACCCGATGACGTTGCGGGTGTCGAAAGTGCACCGAGCACGCTGCTTTCCGCTGGCGGTTGAACCATCGGGACAAACAAGGCCGAGAGAAAGAGGGCCAGCAAAAATAGGCCGGGGCCCACACGCGAGGGGTTCATCGGTTG
>DUHU01000248.1 GCA_013330765.1 Candidatus Poseidoniaceae archaeon
GACGACGACGACGACGACGGCCTTCTCGATGCGCAGGACGCCTGCACATCAGAAACAGGTTGGAGATCTTCCCCCGCCGATGATTACGACGGTGACGGTTGTCGAGACAGCGACGAAGACGATGACGATGACAACGACGGACGTCTTGACGTGGCCGATGCTTGCCCGCTCGGGACCACCGGGTGGACCAGCTACCGTTCTGTGGATTGGGATCTGGACGGCTGCATGGACAGCGGCGAGGACCTCGATGACGACGACGATTTCGTCCCTGATATGGATGACTCATGCCCGAAGGGGGAATCAGCATGGGTGCAAGACAACACCACGGACTGGGACCAAGACGGTTGTTTGGACCGAACAGAAGACGAAGACGACGACAACGACGGGGTGAACGACGCCGACCTCAACGGAACCGTGCTCGACCTGTGCCCCCAATCGACATTGGGATCAGAAGTGGATGAATTCGGATGCGCTGCGGATCAGCGTGACAGCGATGACGACGGCGTTGTTGACACAGAGGACCTGTGTCCCGGGACGCCGAGTGCTGAGGTGACCGATGACCAAGGCTGCGAAGACGTGGATGTCGACGGCGTTCACAAGCAAAACGACCTGTGTCCAAACAGCCCTGGACGATGGACGATTGATGAAAACGGATGTGCGGTGGTTCAACTTCCGGTGCCTTGGACCAGCACCCAAGGGGATTCGGCCGTCTCGGGTCCTTTCCAAACGGTTGGAGAATTCACCGCCCCCACCCTTGACGGCAGCCTGACGTTTTCCGATCTCTGGGATGGAAACAGCACCTACCTGTTCTTGTTGATGAAAACCAGTGGAAGCAGTTCAAGCTCGTCAACCTTCACGATGAACCCTGGCACGCTGACGAGAAACCTTCCAGACGACACGCATCTTGTGTACGGATCCTATGACAGCACCTACCGATCACAAATCACCGATCGCAGGGCCGACGTTCAACAGAAACTGAACGCAGCAGAGGAGGCCAAATGGAGCGGCCGCATCCATTACCTCGATCTGGATTTGAGCGGCGCAGGAGGGGACTTGGGCGAGGCCCTTTCCGCCCTTGGAGAGCCCACCACCTTCGGTATTGACAGGTTCCAACGCCTCCGTCAAACGGGTTCAACCTACACATGGGGCACATCGAGCACGACCTATGACCCTCAACACATGTCGCACGAGGCATGGATGTGGCACGCGGAACACCCTGCAGAAATCCGCAGGAGTGACCCGGGGATTGAAGCCGTAGACCTCATGCTTGGAGACCAACATCAAGGCGGTTGGGGAGGAGGATTCTCCACGGCCATGAACGCCACCATCTCCCTCAACCATGCGCTCGAAACCTACGACACCATGGAGATGTTCCATGAGCACGCATGCTCCGAGCGCCGTGACCGTTACCAGACCTCCTCTGGCTATGCCGGATGTCACGAGTGGGATTTTGAAGCCAACCTCCGAATTTGTGATCGTGACAACTCATCGAAGTGCGGAACAGAATTTGCCCGATGGATCACCACCTACGGACGCGAAGGCCGTTGGCTCACCGACCTTTCCCCGTATCTGTTCATGTTCGAAGACGGCGAAGACCGCCGTTTCACCTACCGTGGGGCCAACGGCGGAAGCCTCACCATTACCCTCCTCTTTTCACGCTGGGGAGAAACGAACGTCGACGAACGCCCTTCCAACGCGACATTCGCCTTTACAGGTGGTCAATTCAACGGGAGTTACAATGACCCAGCGTTGTACGAACGAGAGCGTACATTGCAGATTCCAGCGGATGCAACCCGTGTTCGAATTGTGGCCACCATCACCGGTCATGGGTTCCAAAAGGACGATGCAAACTGTGCCGAATTCTGTGACCATGAACACCATTTCACCATCGGTAGCAACACGGCATACGAGTGGCATCCCATCGTGTACAGCAACACCGGTTGCGAACAGGAGGTCCCACAAGGCGTGGTGGCCAATCAGTTTGGTTCATGGCCGTATGGCCGCGCAGGTTGGTGTGCCGGCCAAGACGTGAAGCAGTGGACCTACGACATCACCAACTGGGTGACTCCAGGCGCCACGGAAACCCTGAGTTACCGGGGCTTGTTCAACGGCGCCGAATACGTGCCAACAGGGGAAACCGAAAACGCGGGACGAAACATCCACGCTGAGATCTGGGTGGTGTACGACACGCCCTTGGCCGACCGAATTTAGGCCAAAGCCGGTACGGGAGAAGCCAACGGCCCGTCTTCTTCGGTGGGTGTCTCCAACAGCTCGTATCGGCTGTTCCGACGCCGTGGCTTCAGGCCTGCTCGAGCAATCAAGCGTTGAAGCTCAATTTCGCTGGCCGAGATTTTGGAGGTGCCAGATGCGGAGACGACGTTTTCCTCCATCATGGTAGATCCAATGTCGTCTGCACCACCAAGCAGAGCCATTTGAGCAACGTCGACTCCCATGGTCGGCCATGATGCCTGAATGTGGTCGACCACGTCGAGCATCAAGCGAGCGATGGCCACATGGCGTAGGTACTCCGACGGGCCTGCACCAAGTTCGACACGATTCTGGCCCCGGTTACGACGGCCAAATGAATTGGTTTCCAACTGAACCGGCCATGCGATGAAGGACGTGAATGGGAGCTCACCACGGGCGAGCGCCTCATCCTGCATGCCACGTACGCGAACCAAATGTTCGACGCGTTCGGCTGGGCCTTCACCAAAGCCGAACACGTTGGTGGCGCTGGTCACGAGGTTCAGGTGTTGGGCTTCCCTCATGATTCGAATCCACTGTTCGGGGCCGCCTTTCTTTGGAGAAACGTCGCGGCGGACCCCCTCGACCAGCATCTCGGCACCACCGCCCGGAAGGCCGTGCATGCCGGCTTCCTTGAGTTCACGGAGGACGTCGAGCGTGGACATCCCGGTGATGTCGGACATGCCTTGGATTTCAATCGGGCTGAAGCAATCAAGATCGATGGAAGGGTGCCGTTCCCGCAACTCACGCAGGACATCGGTGTACCACGAAAATGGAAGATCAGGATTCACCCCGCCTTGCATCAACACGCGAACACCCCCGATAGATTCCAGTTCGGAGAAACGGTTGGAGATCTCATCGATGGTTTGTGTGTACACCTCGTCGTGACCCATTGGCCTGTAGAACGAGCAAAACTGGCAGTTGATGGTGCAGGCGTTGGTGTAGTTGACGTTCCGGTCAATCAGGTACGTCACCTCAGCACCGGGAACCTGCTTTTTGCGTCGCATCAGGGCTGCGCTCATCAGGGCATGGAGCGGTGCCGTTTCGTAGAGCAAGGTCGCTTCCTCTGCGGAGAGCCTCAGGGCCGTGGGGTCATCGGCCGTCCACGCGGCTTGCCGCTCAAGAATTGACGCCCACACGACCTCACGCTCCAACAATGGCTTCGAGGTCGTCCATCTCCTTTGGACATGCGTCTGAAAGCACGACAGGCCCAGCGTCAGTGACAAGGACGTCGTCTTCAATTCGAATACCGATGTCCGCAAACCTTGGTGGGCAGGACACATCGGGCCTCCAAGCACCAAAGTAAAGACCGGGTTCAACGGTCAACACCATGCCAGATTCCAAGACGCGAGGTTCACCGTTCGGTCGGTACACGCCGACGTCGTGAACGTCAAGGCCGAGCCAATGACCCGTGTTGTGCATGTACCACCGACGCAGGTGGCCATGTTCAGGGTCGAGCGCTTCTTCGAGGGTCTGTGAAATGATACCTAGTTCGATCAATCCTTCTGCAAGGACCCTGCGTGCCTCTTCATGGGGCGCGTTGTAAGGGGCTCCGACCTGGCAAGCCGCAATGGCTGCTTTTTGCGCTTCCAGCACGATGGCATAGACCTCGCGCTGGGCGTCTGAAAAACGTCCGCCGATCGGCCAAGAGCGCGTGATGTCCGAAGCATAACCCGCGTACTCCGTCCCGGCATCGATCAGAACGACGTCACCCTTGTTGCAAGGCTCATTGTTCACGGTGTAATGCAGAATGGTAGCGTTCACGCCGGCGCCAACTATCGAGGGATAGGCCCAGCCGTCACCGCCGCCGTAGACGAATCCACCTTCGACGACGGCTTGCAGATGGCGCTCGTTCAATCCACTGGAGGGGAGTTTCATGGCGGCCACGTGCGCACGTGCTGAGATTTCAGCAGCATGCCGCATCATCGCGACCTCTTCGTCTGATTTCCTTAACCGAAGTTCTGCGATACGGGCGCTTGGATCCTCAAGGACGACCGGACCGGTTCCAAACTGTTGCCTCGGCCTCGAACGTTCGGTCATCGCAACGCGCACAAGCTCATCGAGGTCCGCGTCCACATGTTGCCTCAAAAGCACACGACTGGCTTTGGTCAAAAGGTCACGAACCAGATCATCCCGGTCGTGAATGCTGTGAGTCCGGTCCACCATGCCTCGGTTGAGAACGCCTTCAACCCCAAGCCGCCTTCCTTCCCAGATTTCCTTGAGGGTGTCTTTCGGTTGAACACACAGACCCCACACCCAGGTGCTGCCGTCGTGCATGGCATAGCCCATGGACTCTGGCTCGCTCCAATCGGTCAGGTACATCAGGTCGGATGAAGATCGGTACCGGTAGTGGACGTCGTTCGACCGTGTTGATTCGTGCGGTGCAGGCAACAGCAGCAAGGTGTCCTTGGAAAGTCCGGCCGTCAAGCGTGCTTGCCGTGCACGCACCTCTGCAACGCTGAACGGGGCAGGCGCCGGGGGCAGGTCTTGGAAGACCTCATCGAACATGGTCTGAGCAGGGGTCGACATGCTATCAAGCGTTGCACGAGACATTAGGATTCGACCTCACCCGGCCACGTTGGAATGTCAGTTGATTTCGATTTTGTTCTCAGGATGAACAGTGTCGTTATTCCAATCCCAACCAGCAATAAAACAAGGGGAGCCACAAAGGCGACTTCAGCAAGCGAATCGTCGCCTTCGACCACTTCCAGCGAAAACAGAATTTCATCCGATGCACCGTCGTCGTCAACGATCTGGAATCGAATTTCATAGGTTCCCGGTGTCTGGAAACGTTCCTCCGTGAGTTGTTCCAATCCCGACAAGCGACCATCGACATCGATCCACCAAACATGGTGCAAGGAAAGTGCATCGTTACCGGTATCCAGAGAACCAGACGCGTCAAGAATGAACGATTCACCTGAGTACACTTGTAGGCGGTCACCGGGGGTAACGAGGGCACCATTGAATCGAATGTTGCCCTCAGGTGGAAGGTTGCTGACCTGCAAGTTCCGAGCGACAACGGTGTTCAAGCCGGCGCCATCTTGAACGGTGGCTTCAATCAACCAGCGACCTGCAAGGTGGGGAGAAAAGGAGGCTTCCAACGAATTCACGCCATGGTCAAGAACGGTCACGACACCGTCTGGAGCGGTGGTACGGAGGTCGGCCAGATGGACCTGCCCGCTGGTCGGATCGGTGGCGTTAATCAACACCAAGACACGTTCGGATTCGTTGGCTGTTGCTGGGGATTCGATCGAAGCCGTCGGGGGCGTAACGTCGTGAAGAACCTCCCACGTGACGGAGGTTGAACGAGAAAGAACGCTGTCAATGACGACCATTGACGTGACCGACCAATGCCCTTCAGGAGACCATTGCTCCGGTGTAAATGTGATGGACGCCGAGGCTTCTGTGTCCTGAATAGGGAGCATGAGGACCGTAATCGGTGAGGTGCATACACCGTTCGAACTTGCTTCACAGCGTTGGATTTCAACGGTCGAGCCGTTCAGCCGCTGAGGTGGAAAAATCAACGGCAGCTCGACAACAACGGGGTCCACTCCATTCAGGATCACCGAATGATGCACTGAATCCATGCTGAGGTTGTCCATTTTTGTTGAATGTGGATGACCGTCGTGTTCAATGGATTCGAATCCATTCGGAATCCAAACAGGAGCCCATGACCCGGCCGCACCGAGATAGAGCACGAGTTCGGCCGTAACCGACCCTTGAACAACGGTAAACGTGCATGAGCAACCGGTCTCCGGGACCGAGAGGTTGTGCGACCATGTCCATGTATTGTCCCCGTCGGGTGTGACGGTCTCAAGAAAGGAACCGTTCAGAAGGACGGCATCTGTAGCCACATCCCTGAGTTCCCAGGCGACCTCGTTGAGTGGGACATTGGCCGTTCCAGTCAGGACCACAGCACCAGATTCTTGCACGTAGCCCTGAGGGGCGTCAAACGCGACGTGAGGGGTCACCGCGTCATCGGCAGAAACGGGCAGCCAAGGAACGAGCAAAAGCAACACGAGAAAGATGGACCGTGGTTGGACCATCATCACGCCGCCTCTCACTCACTAAACGGGTCACAGAGTTGACCTTGGCCAGGGAAGGAGAGCGGACTTCGGGGGTTCGTGTCCCACTTGTATTCGCAGTAGTTCACGTGTCCGTCACCGTCAGTGTCCACCATACGATCGGCGGAATCGAATGGATCAAACTCGAAGTGATATTCCCATCCAGTGGCCATACCGTCATCATCGTGATCTTGGTAATACACTTCAGGTCCATCGTTCCACTCGTCACCGTCGGTGTCGTTGGTGACTGGATCGGTTCCGTTCTGGAATTCCTCAAGGTTCGTGTAGTTCTCCAGGTTGTCATAGAAGCGGACACCGTCAGGGGTATCTGGATTGATGTGACATTGGCTGTTGGTTGGGTCGTCGTAACCTGGGCAGTACTTCTTCACGAGGCCGCTTCGGTTGAGACCGTCGCGGTCGGGATCTTCTTGCCCGTCGGTGATTCCGTCCAAGTCACTGTCCTGCATGGACGGATCCATCACGCCACGCGCTCCAGATGAAGCGATGGAAAGGTTGTCCACCAAGCCCCGCTCCAACGCGAGTTGGCTGTAAAGGACTTCCCAACCGTCCGGCAACTCGTCTTCGTCCGTGTCGTCGTCCACGGGGTTCGTGTTCCAACGGTCAGGCGCTTCGGCCGAATTCATCAGCGAATCGTTGTCCACGTCGTAGTTAGCATCAGGGAGAGAATCCAGTGAAGGGTCCAGTGCCCAACGGCCAGAGCACCCGTCACAGAGTGCATTGGAGGGGATGCTAAAGCCGCTCAGGTTCATCTGCCAAATCTCATACTTCGCTTCGAGAACGAAGCCACCGAGGTAGTTCTGCCAGACGTAGCCGCCTGGTTCCATGAGGCAGTTGTTGTTTTGGGAGGACTCGCAACCAGGACGCGACCAGGAGCTGGCCGAGACCCAAAGGCTGTGCGAATTTGTGTTGTCTTCCGCTGACTTGACCTGCATTTCCCATCCGTCGAGCATGCCGTCAGCGTCGGTGTCGTTGAGCAGCGGGTTCGTCGGCTTTTGGAAGGGTCGTGGGACAAAGAGAACCTCATTGCCGTCCTTCAGGCCGTCGTCATCGGTGTCGGAGTTGTTGGCGTGGGTGAGGAAATTGTCCTGACCCGCAATCACCTCTTCTCCGTCTTCGAGGCCGTCGTTGTCGGTGTCAAACATGCAAGCGTCAGTGAAGTAGGACTCGCCTTCCCACGTGAACCCAGACAACGCCTCGGCTTGGTCACCAAGACCGTCGCCGTCTGTGTCGGGGTTGGATGCGTTGGAACCTGTGTCACAAAGTTCGCTGAATTCAACGAAATCGGAAAGGCCGTCGGCATCGGTGTCGTAGAGGCCTGGGTCGCTGGTCACGATGATGCGCTGAACACCGACGTTGACAACGAGGATTTCCCAGCCCATGACCTCAATGCCGTCACGAAGGCCATCGCCGTCCGTGTCTGCCACGAGAGGGTCGGTCGAACGGCCGTCGATCACGCCGTCACCGTCGCGGTCCCTCGCGTTGTACTCCATGACGTTGGTGAATTGCTCTTCGGGCTCGACGATGTCCATCCAAACGTCAAGTCGGGATTCAATGGTGTCGCCGACTTCGACGTGGATGTCATAGACATACCCGTCAACAGGAGAACCGAGTGTGACGGTCTGCTTGTTGCCGCCTGCAAGGGTGATTTGCCCGCGTGCAACGGTCTGATTTTCGACGACCCAGTCGTCCAACTCAACGTCAACGCCAATCACCGTCACGGTGTTGACGAGAGAAGCGTACACGACTGCACCGTCGCCATCGGCGTCCCAACCGTCGCGGTCGGGGTCGTCGTCGCCGTTCGTCCCGTCACGCGGGTTGAGGCCGTTGCTGGATTCCCATCCGTCCGGCATTTGATCCAAGTCGGTGTCGACTCGCCAGGGTGATGTGAAATTGGTGGGTCCAAAGGATTCGGCCACCATGTACTCTTCGACGTTGTTAAGCCCGTCCTCGTCCCAGTCGCCGTACGCGTCAGAAGCATTGGCCGGGTCAAGCAACATGGAGTTCTCCAGACCCGAGTTGTCCTCCTGTTCCTTGGTCAGGTCGACAAGGTGAGAGTAACAATATTCGAAACCGTCCGGCATACCGTCGCCGTCGGTGTCCCAATCTGAGGGGCCGTTCAGAAGACCGTCCCCGTCCATGTCGCCGAGGAACCATGCAGCGTCCTGGGTCTGGAAAGGAGCCACACGGTCGATGGATTGGACGAGAGCGACGTTGCATTCTTCGCCGGTTCCGACAAAGATGCTGACGAGTTGGCTGGACACTTCGACGATGTCGTCGATGAGGTCCATGTCGGAATCTCGGGAGGTGGGGTCCGTGCCGTAGTTTTCCTCAAGCCAGTTGGGCAGGCCATCGTTGTCTGTGTCGAGCACGGTGTCACAGGAGTGCTTGCCCTCTGAATTGGCAAGGTCGTCCCAACTTGGCGTGGTTTCATCGTCGTCGTAGTAGTCTTCTAGCGCTTCTTCTGTACCTGCATCAAGGAGGAGGCAATCCCAGTTTCCGCTCAGAGGATCAAACAGAGTCACGACTCCGCCCACGGTGATGGCTTCGGTCGAGTACATCGACTCCCATCGGTCGTTGAGCCCGTCGTTGTCCGTGTCGGCGCGCTGAGGATCGGTGCCCAATTCCTGTTCCACGGTGTTGGTCAAACCGTCGCGGTCAGGGTCACCGTTTGGCCCTTGGTTTGGATCAGGCCAAGCATCGGTCTCGTTCTTCTTCATC
>DUHU01000116.1:0-315 GCA_013330765.1 Candidatus Poseidoniaceae archaeon
GGCAATGGGGCCGTGTTTCATTTCGCCGGCAGGATAGGCCAAGCATGGGATGTAGGTGAGTTCCATCACCTTCAACGCCCCTTCCTTGGCCACGTTTGCGGACAGGCCGCGCCCGAGGAAGAGCAACGACGGGGCTTCGAGCAGGAGTTCGACTGCGTCGTCGATTGGACCAGGGTCTTCGAGATAGCGCTCGATCAAGTCGGGAATGCGTTGCAGGCCCTGGGCCAACACACGTGCCTCGTTGGCGCTCAACTGACGCGCTCGACCGATTTGGACCGCAAAGATGGTGAGCGCTGCGACCATGTTGGAAAACGC